>NZ_JBEXJK010000414.1:0-6987 GCF_040609095.1 Kitasatospora sp. NPDC004799 | reverse complement strand
ATGTTGACGATGATGCGCTCGTCGTCGGCCCGGCCGACCGCCTCGACCACCTCGCCCCAGTCGCCGCCGGTGACGGTGAAGACCCGGCCCTCGGTCGTGTCCCGTACTTCCGCCGATTCGTGTTCGGTGCCGCTCATCAGCCGTCTGACCTCCGCCCGGGGCGCCGGTCGCGTCCGTCCTTCGATCGTGCCTCCCCCGCAGCGGACGGGGCCACCGCTGGCTCGCCCGACCCGTCCGCCCGGTCAGCGGGAGCGGCGCAGTCGCCGGCCGGTGCGAGGCGGCGCACGCAGGCGGGACCTGGAGCCGTACGGCGCTGACGTCACGCGAAGCCACCAGGAGGCGGGACGATCCCGCGGCGCCGCCGACAGTGTCCGGCGGTCAGCGGTCAGCGCAGGTTCTCGCGCAACCAGTCCAGCTGCTCCCGGACGACCCGTACACGGGGGTGGCCCGGGCCGTGGATCCGGCTGTAGTCGGCGGCGCAGCGCGTCAGCAGGCCGGCCGCCTCGGCGAGGAGGCCGGCGTCGATCAGGACGTTGGCCAGGTTCTCCCGGGCGCTCACCGTGTCGAGGTGGCCTTCCCCGTGCAGGGCGATCCGCCGGGCCAGGATGTCCCGCAGGAGGGGGACGGCCTCCTGGTAGCGCGCCATGCCGTGCAGGACGGCGGCCAGGTTGTTGCGGGCGGAGAGGGTGTTGTCGGCGTCGGGCCCGGCGAGCGACTCCCAGGAGGCCGCCACAGCCCGCAGCTGCGGTTCCGCCTCGGCATGGCGGCCCAGCCGGACCAGGACGGCGGCGAGGTTGCCGCGGGCCGCCACGGTACGCTCGTGGTCACGCCCGTAGCGCTGTTCGAGCCGGGGCACCAGGGACCGCAGGGACCGCTCGGCCGCTTGGTGGCGGCCGCTGTTGATCAGGGCGGCCGCGTGCCGGTTGACGGCGGACAGCACCTCGGGGTGGTCCGCGCCCAGCAGCCTGGTCCGGCGGTCCACCGTGTCGCGCAGCAGCGGTTCGGCCTCCGCGGAGCGGCGCAGGGACTCCAGGGCGGCGGCCAGCCCGTCGGCGCTGCGCAGGGTGTCCGGGTGGTCCCGGCCGAGGGTCTGCGCCCTGGCGCGGAAGTTCGCCTGCCAGAGCGCCTCGGCCTGCTGGACCCGGCCGAGGTGGTGCAGCAGGTCCGCCAACTCCGCGTCGGTCCGCAGGGTCTCCTCGTGGCGTGCGCCGAGCACCGCGCGCTGGGTGCCCGCGACGTACTCGTAGAGCTCGACCGCGCGGTCGTCGCCGCCCGGGGTGTGCGCCAGGACCCGGGCGTACTCCCGCAGGACGATCAGGGTCTCGGGGTGGTCGGCCCCCAGCTTCTCGATGGCCGCGTTCGCCCGCCACTCGGCCACCTCCACCGGCTGGACGCGGACCCGGGCGATCTCCTGCTCCGGCCGGCCCTCCGTCACCTCGGTGACGGTGATGGTGGCCCCGGGCGGCTGCCGGCGCGGCTCGTGGAGCCCGTCGGCGGCGGCCGGGCCGTCCTCGGCGCCCTCGCCGGGCGGTCCCGACGGCGCGGGACCGCCCGTGCCGTCGGCCCGTGCGGCGCGCTCGGCCGCCCGTCTGCGCCACCATCCGCTCATCGGTGGTCCTCTTTCGTCGTCTCGTCGTCTCGTCGTCGCGGTCCGGCCGGTCAGGCGCCGGCGTGCACATGGGCGGCCCAGAGGCTGGGACTGGTGGCGAACGCCGTCCGACACTGCCGGACGGCGTGGTGGAGCGACTCGGCCGTCCGGTCGGTGTCCAGCCCCGGCGCCCCCGCGGGACGGTCGGCCCGCAGGCCCTGGTAGAGCAGCCTGGTCATCCGCAGCGCCACCAGATCGTGCACCGGCCAGAGGGTGCCGACGGCATGGGCGTACCCGGCGAGCTGGAAGGCCGAGGTGATGTGGATCGCCTCGTCGGCCAGGTCGCCGGGGCCCCGGGCCGTCTCGCAGGCCGAGAGGACGGCGAGCCGGGCCCCGGGCAGGTCGAGCCGGGCGATCCGGCGGACCGTCAGCGCCGCCGTCCGGTGGTCGTGGACGAGGAGCCGGGCGTTGGACGGGTCCCGCGGCTCGCTGACGCCGTGGCAGGCGAAGTGCACGTGGGAGTGGCGGGGCAGCGCTTCGAGGACGCGTGCCAGAGTGGCCTCCTCGCCGATCAGCAGCTCGGTGGGCAGCAGTCCGCGGAGCAGCTCGACCTCGCGCCGGGCGCCGGTGAGCGGGCGGGCCCCCGGGGTCTCGGGCAGCGCCACCGCGAGCAGGCCGTCGGCGGCCGGGGGGCCGCCGGGCGCCGACCCGCCCGCCGACGGTCCGGCCGGTTCCGGTCCGGTCTCCCGGGAGCGGGCGTAGGCGAGGGCGCGGACGGTCGGGGTGTAGGAGGAGACCACCCGGTCCAGCACGGTGCGGGGCCTCCCGTCGGGCCGGCCCGTACCGCCGTCATGGCCGGTCGCGTCCCCGTGGTGGCCCGCCACGTGCAGCGGCAGGGCGGAGAGCGCTCCGCCCGGCGACCACCAGACCCGGGGCAACCGGCCGTCCGCCGCCCCGGACAGGCCGAGCCGGTCGAGCCGGTCGAGCACCGGTCCGGTGACGTGGTCCCACGTCCAGCGGAGCACCTCGCCGATCGCCACCTGGGCCGCCCGGTCGGTCGCCGGGTCGGCCGCCGCCGTCAGCGCCGCCTCCAGCCGGCGGACCTGCTCGTCCACCGCCTCCGGAGTGGCCCCGGGCAGCGGGACCGGCAGGACCCGGCCCGACCACAGGACCAGCGCGTCGCTGCGGTACTCGCTGCAGTAGGCGAGCACCACCGGCCCGCGCCAGGAGACCGCCGCGAGGAGGTCCGGGGACGGCGGGGCGAGGAAGTCCGCGAAGCCCGGCAGGGCGCGGATCTCCGTCACCAGTTGCTCGAACCGCGCCGCCAGGGTGTGCCGCAGGTGGCTGCCGGTGCCGGGCAGTCCCGGCGGTCCGTCGGCCGGGTCGGCGGCGTCCCGCCCGTCGAGGGCGTCCCGTGCGTCGAGGTCGGCGGCGTCGATCCGCTCGATCCGCTCGCTCAGCTCACGGAACCGCTCGGCGGCCGCCGGATGGGCGCGGCGCAGCCGGCCCAGGCCGTCGCGGGCGGCGATGGTGCGGCCCAGCAGAACGCCCCGGCCCTGTTCCAGCAGCCGGACGGCGAGGACGAGGTCCCCGACCTGGACGGCACAGGCGGCGGCCTCGGCGGCCAGCCCGTGCACCCGGGAGAGGCTGCGCTCCTGGTCACTGCGGGCCAGCCGGCCCGAGGCGGCGAACGGCAGCAGTCGCACGGCCGCTTCGTAGCCGCGCAGGGCCTCCTCCCACCGTTCGCCGGTCGCCGCCGCGGCGCCCCACTCCCAGGCGGCCAGGACCCGGCCGTGGACCGGCATCGCCTCGGTCCGCGCGGCCCGCCGGTAGGCGTCCTCGGCAGCCCGCAGCACGCCCGGGTCGCCGTCCCGGTGGTGGAGGATCAGCAGGGTGTCGGCGTAGTGCCGCAGGTAGCCGCCGTGCGCCGCGGTGCCCTCGGCGTCGGCCCAGACGGCCCGACCGAGGTCGCTCACCGCCGCTTCCAGCGCCTGCCCGTCCCCGCCCGTGCGGTACTGCTCGAGCCGGGCGTTGCCGAGGTTGGAGAGCACGACGGCGAGCCGGGGATCGCCGTACGGGCTCTCCTCGACGGCGCGTTCCAGGAGGGCGACGGCCTCGTCCAGGTCCGCCCGGTCCCCGGTCGCCGCGAACCGGGCCCGCAGCGCGTTGGCGAGGTGGTTCAGCCGGTCGCCCAGGGCCGGGCTGCCGGGCCCGGTCAGTGCGAGGGCCTCGCGGGCCGTCGCGATCGCTTCGTCGGCCACCCCCGGCTCGCCGGTCGCATCGTGCCGGCTCTGCAGCACCACACCGAGGTTGGCCAGCCGGTCGACCCGCGCGGCGGGCCGGACCGGCCCCTCGTCGACGGCCCGGCGCGCCAGCTCGGCCGCCTCCTGGAAGGCCTGCGGGTCGCCGGTCTGGACCCCGCGCTCCCACAGGGTGACGGCGAGGTTGGAGAGGATCTCGCCGAAGGTCTTCGTCCCGGGCGGCTCCCCGGCCAGCGCCTCGCGCAGCACCTCGACGGCCTCGTCGAGGAGTTCCACGTCACCGGTCCACTGGGCCAGCCGGTGCAGCGCGTTGCCGAGGCTGTTCAGTCGGCGCGGTTCCCGGACGGGGGGGGCCGGCGGGCCCGCCGGGGGGGGGGGGCGGGCGTGGGCGGGCTGCCCGCACGCCCCCAAGTGGGCCGGGGGGGCGCCGGGCCCCCCCCCGCGGGGCGCCCCCGCCCGCATGTGGATGTCCCAACTCCGGTACGGAGTCGCCGCGTTGTGGTCTCGTACACCTGGCCGACCGGATCCCGCCATGTCCGGCTGGCCGAATAGTACGCACGGAATCGTCCGTCCCCAGCGCGATCCGACGCCCTCGCGCCGCCGCACCCGGCGGCCCGCACCTCCCGGAGGCCCGCATGAGAACCCGCGTACCCGACCGAAGAGGTCGGGGAAGGTGGCGCCGTCGACTGCCGGCCCTGGCCCTCGCCAAGGCGGTGGTGGCGGCGCTCGCCGTCATCCCGGTCGGGTTGGGCGCGGCGCCGCAGGCTCACGCCGACTCCTCGACGACCGTGACCGGGCCGAAGGTCTGGATCCCGGCCAGTGGGACGTACGGCCCCGAGGGCAGCGTGACGGTCTCCCAGACGGCCAACCTGACCAACCAGGTCCTCCAGGTCTCCTGGAGCGGGTTCACGCCGAGCATCACCCAGGCCGGCGGCCCGGTGACGAGCACGCCCAAGGAGTCGACCTTCAACCTGTACACGGTGCGGGTCTACCAGTGCCGCGGGCTCGACCCCGCCGTGACGGACTGCTACGGCAGCACCCTCTACGGCGGTGACCGCGAGAAGGGCTTCGAGCAGCCGACCCGCCCGGTGCACACGGAGACGCCGGACTTCCCCTCGAACATGGTGCTGGCGCCGACCGGACCGGACGGGTCCGGCACCGCCGCCATCGAGGTGTGGAGCGCCAAGGAGAGCCCCTCGCTCGGCTGCGACGCCGCGCACCCCTGCTCGATCGTGGTCGAGCCGAACTACGGCGGCGACCCGACGGACCTGTACAACATCCGCGGCGGCAAGGCCGACTGCAACGACCACCGGATGGACAAGGACCGCTTCTACAACGCCGCTTCGGACGGCGTCATGAAGCCCGGCCGGATCAACTCGAAGACCAAGAACCGGACCAGCGAGCAGTGCGCCTGGCGCAACAAGACGGTGGTCCCCCTGTACTTCGCCCCCACGCCGGACGCCTGCGTCGCGAGCGCCCAGGACTTCGGCGTCGCGGGCCTGGAGATGGCCAACCGGGCGATGCAGCAGTGGCGGGCCGGCCTGTGCCTGGGCGAGTCCCCGATGACCGTGGGCTACATCCCGGCCGGCGGTGAGCCGCAGGCCCGGTCGGCCTTCCTGGCCGGCGGCGCCAGCACCGACGTCGCGCTGACGGCCCGCCCGGACACCTCACCGCCCCCGCGCCCCTACGTCTACGCCCCGCTGGCGACGACCGGGATCTCGGTGACGTTCCTGGTCGACGACCCGACGACCGGCCGGCAGATCAGGGACATGCGGCTGAACGCGCGGCTGGTGGCCAAGCTGCTGACCCAGTCCTACGCCTCGCCGGGCGCCGACATCGCCTCCGTGGCCGGCAACCCGGTGTGCCTCTTCACCGATCCCGAGTTCAAGCAGCTGAACCCGGAGACGGCCGAGAACGGGATCCACTGGCCCACCGGCTGCGGCGGCGCCCTGACGATCTTCCCCGGCGTCCCCGGCGGCACGACCGACTTCACCTACCTGCTGACCTCCTGGGTCGCGGCCGACCCGGACGCCGCCCGCTTCCTCGACGGCGAGCCGGACCAGTGGGGCATGCGCGTCGACAGCTTCTACCTGAAGCCGAGGTTCACCGGCTACCCGACCGAGGCCTTCCAGCCCCAGGACCAGTCCGGGACGAGCACGCCGCAGGACGGCGCGGACACCGCGCACTGGAAGCAGTACGAGTGGGTGCCCTCCACCGAGGGCCTCTCCCGGGTCGCGCGCAACCAGGTGCAGAACCGGCCGAACTGCCAGCTGCCGACCTTCAACGCCAACGGCGGCCACGACGCCTGCGCGGTGCAGCAGCCCGGCCAGCGGATGATGCTCGCCATCATGGACACCGCCCAGGCCAAGGCGTTCTCGCTGCCCGAGGCCGCGCTGCTCAACCCGGCCGGCTCCTACGTGGCGCCCGCCACGGCCGGCTTCCAGGCCGCCGTCGCCGACATGCCGACCGACCCGGCGACCGGCGTCCAGCAGCTGCCCTACGGCGTGCCCGACACCGCGTTCTCCCGGGACCAGCGGGCGTACCCGCTGAGCTTCGTGCAGTACGCGATGGTCCCGACCGGCGGGGTCCCGGCCGGGAAGGCGGCCGTGATCGCCCGGTTCCTCAAGGCGGTGACCACCACCGGTCAGACCTACGGCATCGCGCCGGGCCAGCTGGCCCAGGGCTTCCTCGCCCTGAACAACGGCCAGCGGCAGCAGGCCCAGCAGGCCGTCCAGCACGTCGAGGCCCAGGACGGCAAGCTGCCCGGCAACCAGACCGCCCCGCCGACGGCTAACCCCGAACCGGGCACCCCGGAGAACGGGAACGGCGGCGCGGGCACCGGCGGCGTCGACGGAACGAGCCCGGTGAGCGCCTCCGGCACCGGCGGCACCACCGCGGACGGCAACTCCGGCGGCACCGGCTTCGGCTCCACCGGCGGCTCCTCCGACGGGTCGTCCGGCAGCGCTGCCACCGGCACCGGCGCCACCGGGGCCGGTGCGGCCGGGGGCGCCGCGGCGGCCGGCGGCAAGCCCGGCGCGACCGCCGCTGGGTGGGCAGCTGCTGGCCGGGCCGCAGCCGCCCGTCCGCGATCTCGGCGGCGATCCGGTCGGCGATCAGGCGGTAGTCGTCCATGGCGGT
>NZ_JBEXJK010000413.1:0-7048 GCF_040609095.1 Kitasatospora sp. NPDC004799 | reverse complement strand
AAACCCCCCCCCCCCCACGGGGGTGGTTACCCGCTGCGCGGCCGCCCGGGGCGGGTCGCGCCCGCCCCGCCAAGGGGCCGCCCCGCGCCGGGTGCCGGGGGGCGGCCTGCTCGTCGGCGCGTCAGTGCGTCGGCGTGCCCAGCAGGGTGCCCAGCGGCAGGGTGGCCGTGGCGCTGCCCGGCGCCGGGGCGCTCGCCGAACCGGTGCCGCTCGGGCCCCCCGTCGGCGTGCCCGTCCCGGTCGGGGTGGGCGTGCCGGTCCCGCTCGGGGTGCCCGGCGTCGCCGTCCCGGTCGGCGTCGGGGTGCCCGGGCCGGACGGCGTCCCGGTCGGCGTGGTGGTCGGGGTGCCGGACGGCGTCCCCGGGTCGGTCGGGGTGCCCGTCCCGCCCGGAGTGCCCGGCGTCCCGGTCGGCGTGCCCGGCTCGGCCGGCGGTGTCACCGCGCCGCCGCCCGGGGCCGGCGGGGTCGGCACGGCCGGCACCTGGTTGGCCGGGCTCGGCGCTATCGGCGTGACGGCGTCCCAGCCCGCCGGGAGGTCGGGCACCTTCCAGGCGCCGCCGGCCTCGTCCGCCGCGCCGGACGGGTCCGGCCGGACGGCCCCGAGGATCGGCATCGAGCCGATCGGCGAGACCTTGATGAACGCCCCGGGCCGCGGCGCCTGCACGATCAGCCCGCCGCCGATGTACATCCCGATGTGCGAGGCGTCCTGGAAGTACACCACCAGGTCGCCGGGCCGCAGCTGGTTGAGCGCCACGTGCGGCAGCTGGGCCCACTGCTCCTGGCTGGTGCGCGGGATCGGCCGGCCGGCGTGCAGCCAGGCCTGCGAGGTGAGGCCCGAGCAGTCGTAGGCGTCCGGGCCGGTGCCGCCCCACAGGTACGGCTTGCCCACCTGCGCCAGCGCGAAGGTGATGGCCCCGCGCCCCTGCAGGGAGGGCGTGCGCTCCCCCTTGCCGAGCGCCCCGGAGGCGAGGAACGCCAGCTGCGCCTCGTCCGCCTTGGCCTTCTCCAGCTGCTCCAGCTCGGCCCGCTGGGCGCCGGTCAGCGAGGAGACCAGCTGCTCGACGGTGGCGAGGTCGGCGGCCGCCTTGGCCTTGGCCGCGTCCTGCTGGGCGACCAGCGTCCGGGAGGTCGCCAGCGCCTCCTCGGTCTGCTTCTTCAGCCCGTCCAGCGCGTCCCGGTCGCTCTTCAGCTTGTCCAGGAACTCCGACTGCGAGCGGCTGGCCGAGGCGAGCAGTTCGGCGATGACCACCGCCTCGTACGGGTCCTTGGAGAGCAGCAGCTCGGCGTAGGCCGAGGCGGCCCCGTTGCGGTACTGCGCGGCGGCGAGCTGCGAGGCGATGTCGGTGCCGGCGTCGACCTGCTTCTGCTGGCGCTCCAGCCGGCCCTGCAGGTCGGTGAGCGAGGTCTGCTGCTCCGCCGCCTTGGCGACGGCGCCGTTGTACTGCTCGGTCGCGGCCTCGGCGCCCTGGTACAGCGCGTGCAGCTGGTCGAGCAGCGGGCCGAGGGTGGCCTTGGCGGCGGCGAGCGGGTCCGCGCCGGCGACGGCCTGGCCGGCACCCGGGTCCGGCGCGGCCCAGGCGGCCTGCGCGCCCGCCGGCAGCGCGAGCGCCGCGGCCGCGAGGACGGCTCCGCAGCGCAGCGCCGCCCGTACCCAGGGCCGTACGCCTGCCGTCTCCGCTCTCTGTCCCGCCCCGCCCATGGCCTGGTCCTCCCCGCCGTACACGCCCCTGCCCGGCTTCCCGGATCCCGCAGATCCTCCCACGGGTTACTCGCCGGAAACAGGGCGCGCGCGGACCGGGAGGTTAATTCTCGGCGGACCTGTGAGACAGCTCTCAGCAAAGCGGGTCGAACCGGCATGTTCTTCGCTAATGTCCTGTTCAGCGCACCCCAGGTCACTCCGATGAAAGACAGCGGTTACCGCGGGTCAACTTTCGGAACCACGATTCCCGGCCCAGTTCACCTTCCGTTTACCAAGCAGACCTACGGTCGCGAACGTCATCAACGTCCGTGCGACAACTACGACGATTGTTTGGGTATGGAACACATCTCGTTCCTGGTGGCCGTTGTGATCATCACGGCGCTCGCCTTCGACTTCACCAACGGGTTCCACGACACCGCCAACGCGGCCGCCACCGCGATCGCGACCGGGGCCCTTCGTCCGAAGGTCGCGGTCACCATCGCGGCCCTGCTCAACTTCGCGGGCGCGTTCCTGTCCGTGAAGGTCGCCACCACCATCTCCGGCGGCATCGTCAACGAGAAGGCCGGCATCCACCCCGAGGTCATCTTCGCCGCCCTGGCCGGCGCGATCCTCTGGAACCTGCTGACCTGGCTGCGCGGCCTGCCGTCCAGTTCCTCGCACGCCCTGTACGGCGGCCTGATCGGCGCCACGGTCGTCGGCGTCGGCATGAACGGCGTCAACTTCGACACCGTGGTCACCAAGATCCTCATCCCGGCCGTCGCCTCCCCCTTCGTCGCCGGCCTGGCCTCCTGGGGCGCCACCAAGCTGGCCTACGCGATCACCCGCAAGGGCAACGCCGCGACCACCGAGAAGGGCTTCAAGACCGGCCAGGTCTTCTCCTCCTCGCTGATCTCGCTCGCGCACGGCACCAACGACGCCCAGAAGACGATGGGCATCATCACCCTGACCCTGGTCTCGGTCGGCGCCCTGCCGCACGGCGCGCTGCCCCCCACCTGGGTGATCGTCTCGGCCGGCGGCGCGATCGCGCTCGGCACCTACATGGGCGGCTGGCGGATCATCCGCTCGATGGGCAAGGGCCTGGCGGACATCCGCCCGCCGCAGGGCTTCGCCTCCGAGTCGGCCGCCGCCACCGTGATCCTGACCTCCTCGCACATGGGCTTCGGCCTCTCCACCACCCAGGTCTGCTCCGGCGGCATCATGGGCGCCGGCCTCGGCGGCCCGAAGGGCGAGCTGCGCTGGAGCCTGGTCCGCCGCATGGTCTACACCTGGGGCCTGACCCTGCCGGCCGCCGCCGTGGTCTCCGGCGGCGCGGCCCTGCTGGCCGAGCAGGGCAGCTGGGGCGTCGCCCTGGTCGGCGCCCTGCTGGTGGCCGGCGCGACCGCGATGTGGATGATCTCCCGCCGCCAGCCGGTCGGCGCGGACAACGTCAACGACGTCGACGTCACCCCGGTCGAGGTCGCACCGACCGGCACCGCCAACGCCCCCACCCCCGCCTCGACCACGGTCGCGGCCTGAGCGCCCCGGACGCAGGGAGACTCACCATGCACATCAAGTGGAACGCCCTGGCCCAGACCGCCGGGGTCAGCTTCGGCATCACCGTCGCCGTGGTCGCCGTCTTCGCGCTCGGCATCCTGGCGCTGTCCCGCCGCGAGGCCGCGGTGAGCGCCGCCCGTGCGGGCGGGGCCGCCACCGGGGCCGCGGGTGGCAGGCTCGCCCTGGCCGGCGCGTACGTCTGCTTCGCGCTGTGCGGCGGGGCCGTCCTCTACGGGCTGTCGCTGATCGCCGGCAAGTAACCGCCGCGCGCACCGCGCACCGACGCGACGGGCCGGGGAGTGTCCGCACACTCCCCGGCCCGTTCCGCGTGTCCCGCCGGCCGGTCAGCCCTCCTGGGTGGTGGTCTTCAGCACCGTCTCCCGGATGAACAGCACGGTGACGAAGGCCAGCGCCGCGAACGGGGCGGCCCACAGGAAGACGGTCCCGACGCCGTGGCCGAAGGCGTCCGTCACCAGCGGCACGATCGGGGCCGGCAGCTTGGACAGGTCCGGGATGCCGCCGCCGGAGGCCGCGGGCGAGGCCGGGACGTGCGCCGCGGCCAGGTTCTCGGCCAGGTAGTGGCCGACCTTGTTGCTCATCAGCGCGCCGAGCGCGGAGACGCCCATCGCGCCGCCCATGGTGCGGAAGAAGGTGACCACCGAGCTGGCCGCGCCGAGCTCGTGCCGGGGCACCGTGTTCTGCACCGCGAGCACCAGGTTCTGGCTGGTCAGGCCGAGGCCGACGCCGGTGATCGCCATGTAGACGGAGAGCAGCACGTAGTCGGTGTCGGCCCGGGCGGTGCCGAGCAGGCCGAAGCCGACGGCGAGCAGCGCGGTGCCGGAGACCAGGTAGGCCTTCCACCTGCCGTACTTGGTGATCAGCTTGCCGGCCACCGCGGAGGAGACCGCCAGGCCGAGGATCATCGGCAGCGTCATCAGGCCGGCCACCGTCGGGGACTTGGCCCGGGCCAGCTGGAAGTACTGGCTGAGGAAGGTGGTCGCGCCGTACATCCCGACGCCGACCAGCACGCTGGCGATCGCGGCCAGGGTGACGGTGCGGTACTTGAAGAGGCTCGGCGGGATGATCGGCTCGGCGGCGCGGCGCTCGACCACGACGGCCAGGGCGCCCAGCAGCAGGCCGCCGCCGACCATGGCCGCGGTCTGCCAGGACAGCCAGGCGTAGTTCTTGCCGGCCAGGGTGATCCAGATCATCAGCAGGCTGACCGAGGCGGTGATGACCACCGCGCCCAGGTAGTCGATCTTCGCCCGGCGCTTGACCACCGGCAGCTTGAGGGTCCGCTGCACCACCAGGATCGCGACCAGCGCGAACGGGATGCCGACGTAGAAGCACCAGCGCCAGCCCAGCCAGGAGGTGTCCACGATGACGCCGCCGATCAGCGGCCCGCCGATGGTGGCGAGCGCGAAGACGGCGCCGAAGTAGCCGCTGTAGCGGCCGCGCTCGCGCGCCGGGACCATCGCGGCCAGGCAGATCTGGCCGAGCGCCACCACACCGCCGGCGCCGATGCCCTGGAGCGCACGGCAGGCGATCAGCTCGCCGGTGTTCTGCGAGAGGCCGGCCAGCGCCGAGGTGGCGACGTAGATCAGCAGGGCGATCTGGAGCAGCAGCTTCTTGCTGACGAGGTCGGAGAGCTTGCCCCAGATCGGGGTGGAGGCGGTGAGGCTGAGCAGGGCCGCGGTGATCACCCAGGTGTACGCGGACTGGCCGCCGTGCAGGTCGGCCAGGATGTGCGGCAGGGCGTTGGAGACGACGGTCGAGGAGAGCACGGCCACGAAGAGGCCGAGCAGCAGGCCGGAGAGCGCCTCCATCACCTGCCGGTGCGTCATCTGTGGACTGTCGGCCGCGGCGGCGGTACCGCTCGCGGCCTCGGTGGTCACGGTCATCTGGGTCCTTCGGCGAGGCGTGCGGGATACGCGGATCATGAAAGTTCGTTGCCGTAAGCAACCATAAGACGAGATGGTTGAGTCAGGCAACTTTCTTCAAGGGAAAGTAAAGCCCGCCCCCGCGGGCCCGGCCGGCTCGCCGACGGCCTCCGGATCACTCCGCCGCCGGCTCCTCCATCACGTCGTTGAACCGGTGCAGCAGCTCCGCGAAGCGGGTCACGTCCTCCGTCGACCAGCCGCCCATCACCTCGCGCACCCGTCGCATCCGCGCGTCCCGCGCGACCAGGTAGCGCCGTCGCCCATCCTCGGTAAGCGAGACCAGCGCGGACCGGCGGTCCAGCGGGTCCGTCTCCCGGGCCACCAGGCCCAGCTCCTCCAGCGTCCGGATCTGCCGGCTCACCGTCGCCTTGCCGACCGAGAAGTGCGCGCCGACGTCGGTCACCCGCACCGGCCCGGCCTGCTCGACGTACGCGAGCAGGCTGTACGCCATCCCCTCCAGCCCGGGGTGCACCCGCCGTGAGAGTTCCGCCACTCTGGCCCGGCCCCGCCGGAACATCAGCGCGACCTCGCGCTCCACCGCCACCAGGGCTTCCTCGTCACTCACCGCGCCAGTATCGCGCAGCGACACGGGCCGCGACCCGCCCCGGGAGGTGCGACAAGCCAACTACTTCATGGTATGAAGTATCGGTTCTGGAAGGACCGTTTTTCCCCGATACGCAAGGAGATGTGGATGGCAGCCCCGGGGCAGGGTTTCGTCGCCGAACTGAAGAGCGCGGTCACCCCGCGCGCGGCACTGCTCGTGATCGGGGTGCTGCTGCTCCAGCTCGGCTTCATCACCTCCTACATCGGGGCGCTGCACAAGCCGGCCCCGCAGAACCTCTCGATCGCGGTGGTCGCCCCGCCGCAGGTCGCCCCCAAGCTGGTCGGCGCGCTGGAGGCGGTGCCGAACGACGCCGTCCGGGCCTCCACCGCCCCGGACGCCGAGACGGCGACCCAGCGGATCAAGGACCAGAAGCTCTACGCCGCGCTGGTCGTGGACCCGACCTCCACCCAGGACACCCTGCTGGTCGGCAACGCCCGCGGCACCTCCGCCGCCAAGGCCGCCGAGAGCATCACCACCGCGATCGACCAGAGCCAGGGCCGCACCGTCAAGGTCCAGGACGTGGCGCCGCTCGCCAAGGGCGACACCAACGGCCTCTCCTCCTTCTACCTGGTGATCGGCTGGTGCGTCGGCGGCTACCTGGTCGCCTCGATCCTGGGCATCAGCGCGGGCTCCAAGCCGGCCAACGTCCACCGCCTGCTGATCCGCCTCGGCGTGCTCGCGGTCTACTCCGTCGGCGCCGGCGTGCTCGGCACGGTGATCGCCGGGCCGGTGCTGGACGCGCTGCCGGGCTCGGTCCTGAGCCTGAGCGCCGTCGGCGCCCTGGTGGTGTTCACGGTCGGCGCCTTCACCATGGCGCTGCAGTGCCTGTTCGACATCCTCGGGATCGGCGTCGCGGTGCTGATCTTCGTGGTGCTCGGCAACCCGAGCGCGGGCGGGGTCTACCCGGCGCCGATGACGCCGCCGTTCTGGCGGGCGATCGGCTCCTGGATCCCGAACGGCGCCGGCACCACCGCCACCAAGTCGGTGGCCTACTTCGGCTCCACCAACCTGGGGCTGCCGATCCTGGTCATGGTGGTCTGGGCGCTGGTCGGCATGGGCGTCGCCCTGCTGGCCGTGCTGCGCGGCCCGCGCTCCGGCGGCCGCGAGCTGGTCCCCGCCGAGGCCTGAGCCTCCCCCGCCCGACCGTCCCCGAGCCCCCGGCCGCCGGGCGGTTTCCAGGGGTCGTTGCAACACGTGGTTAGTTGATCAAGCCGCGATCAGTTTATGCAGGCGCTCGGCTGGGGTTTCCCAGCCGAGCGTTTTGCGTGGGCG
>NZ_JBEXJK010000412.1:0-7070 GCF_040609095.1 Kitasatospora sp. NPDC004799 | reverse complement strand
ACATTCCGAACCCGGAAGCTAAGCCTTACAGCGCCGATGGTACTGCAGGGGGGACCCTGTGGGAGAGTAGGACGCCGCCGAACAATTCTTCAGAAAGAACCCCCAGCCAGGGAAACCGGGCTGGGGGTTCTTCGCGTTTCCGGGGCCGGCCAGGATAGGCGGCCCCGGACAGGCGGCCAAAAAAATCTTGGCCAACCGTGTCGAGAACCCGTGCCCGGCACCGTCCCCGGGGTGCACGCGGCCACAATGGGTCGCACCACCTCCGAGGAGAAGACGATGGCCAAGTACCTGCTGCTGAAGCACTACCGGGGTGCCCCGACCGCGGTCAACTGCGTGCCGATGGACCAGTGGACGCCGGAGGAGGTCACGGCGCACATCGCGTACATGCAGGACTTCGCGGCCCGGCTGGAGAAGACCGGCGAGTTCGTCGACGGCCAGGCGCTCGCGCCCGAGGGGACGTGGGTCCGGTACGACGGCGAGGGGCGTCCGCCGGTCACCGACGGTCCGTTCGCCGAGACCAAGGACCTGATCGCCGGCTGGATGGTGATCGACGTCGACAGCTACGAGCGCGCCGTCGAACTGGCCGGGGAGCTGTCGGCGGCGCCCGGTGCCGGGGGGAAGCCGATCCACGAGTGGCTGGAACTGCGCCCGTTCCTGGCGATGCCGCCGACCGTCACGGAGTGACCTCTCCGATGAACGAGGCCCTGCTGAGGAGTCTCACGCCGGGCGTCATCGGCGTCCTCGTCCGCCGCGGAGCAGACTTCGCGGGGGCCGAGGACGCCGTGCAGGAGGCGCTGGTCGAGGCGGTCCGGCTCTGGCCCGACGAGCAGCCGCGCGATCCCAAGGGCTGGCTGGTCACGGTGGCCTGGCGCAAGTTCCTGGACGCGGCCCGGTCGGAGGCCGCCCGCCGGCGCCGGGAGGACCTGGCCGACCGGGAGCCGGAGCCGGGGCCCGCGGCCGCCGTGGACGACACGCTCCAGCTCTACTTCCTGTGCGCCCACCCGTCGTTGACGCCCTCGTCGGCGGTCGCGCTGACCCTGCGCGCGGTGGGCGGGCTGACCACCCGCCAGATCGCCCGGGCCTACCTGGTGCCCGAAGCGACCATGGCGCAGCGGATCAGTCGGGCCAAACGCACCGTCTCGGCCGTCCGGTTCGATCAGTCGGGGGACGTCGCCACCGTGCTCCGGGTCCTCTACCTGGTCTTCAACGAGGGCTACTCCGGCGATCTCGACCTCGCGGCCGAGGCGATCCGGCTGACCCGGCAGCTCGCGGCGGTGATCGACCACCCCGAGGTGGCGGGGCTGCTGGCCCTGATGCTGCTGCACCACGCCCGGCGGACGGGCCGGACGGGGCCGGACGGCGCGCTGGTGCCGCTGGCCGAGCAGGACCGCGGCCGGTGGGACACCGGGCTGATCGCGGAGGGCATCGGGATCCTCCAGAAGGCCCTGGCCCGCGACCGGCTGGGCGAGTTCCAGGCCCAGGCGGCCATCGCGGCGCTGCACGCCGACGCGCCCACCGCCGAGGAGACGGACTGGGTGCAGATCGTCGAGTGGTACGACGAGCTCGTCCGGCTGACCGGGAGCCCGGTGGTGCGGCTCAACCGCGCGGTGGCGGTGGGCGAGGCGGACGGTCCGCGCGCCGGGCTGGCGGCGCTCGCGGAGCTGGACGGCACGCTGCCCAGGTACACCGCGGTGGCGGCGTACCTCCACGAGCGCGACGGGGACCTGGCGGAGGCGGCCCGGCTGTACGCGGAGGCGGCGCACCGGGCGCCCAACCTCGCCGAGCGCGAGTACCTGACCCGTCAGGCGGCCCGGCTCAACACGGTGCTGAAGGACCGCCGGAAGGGCTGACCGGGCTCAGAGCCGGCCGGCCGCCTTCAGCGCCAGGTAGGTGTCGGCCAGAGCCGGGGCGATCCGGGCCGGCGGGGCGTCCAGGACGGTGACGCCGTGGCGGGTGAGGTGCTCGGCGGTGGCCCGGCGGTCGGCGCGGGTCTGCTCGGCGGCGGCCGCTCCGTAGACCGCCTCCAGGGTGCCCCGCCCGGCGGCGAGGACGTCCAGCCGCGGGTCGGCGACCGAGGCGAGGACGACCTCGTGGCGCTTGGTGAGCATCGGCAGCAGCGGGCGCAGGCCGTCCTCGACCGGGGCCGCGTCGAGGCCGGTGAGCAGCACGATCAGCGAGCGCTGCGGCGCCATCTTGAGCGCGGTGGCGACCAGCGAGCGCATGTCGGTCTCGTGCAGCGCGGGTTCCAGCCCGGCCATGGCGTTGGTGAAGGCGGGCAGCACCTCGTGGGCCGAGCTGCCGGCCACCGCGACGCGCTTGCGGGAGTCGTGGGCGAGCAGGTCGACCCGGTCGCCGGCCCGGGTGGCGAGGGCGGTGAGCAGCAGCGCGGCGTCGAGGGCGGCGTCCAGCCGGGGGGCGTCGCCGACCCGGCCGGCCGAGGTGCGGCCGGTGTCGAGGACGACGAGGATGTGCCGGTCGCGCTCGGGGCGCCAGGTGCGGACGGCGACGGTGTTCCGGCGGGCGCTGGCGCGCCAGTCGATGGAGCGGACGTCGTCGCCGGGCAGGTACTCGCGCAGGGAGTCGAACTCGGTGCCCTGGCCCCGGGTCAGCACCGAGGTGCGGCCGTCGAGTTCGCGCAGCCGGGCGAGCCGGGAGGGCAGGTGCTTGCGGCTGGCGAACGGGGGCAGCGCGCGGACTGTCCAGGGGACGAGGTGCGAGCCCTGGCGGCCGGCCAGGCCGAGGGGGCCGAGCGAGCGGACCGTCACCCGCTGGGCGTGGTGGTCGCCGCGGCGGGTGGGGATGAGGACGGTGGTGATCCGCCGTCGTTCGCCGCCGGGGAGGGCCAGGGTGTGCCGGGAGGCGGCCTCGGCGGTGCCGGGGCGCCAGGCGGACGGTGCCCAGGCGTCGCGGACCAGGCCGCGGAGCGGTCGGCCGGACGGGTTGGTGACGGTCAGTTCGACCGTCGCGGGCTCGCCGAGCCGGACGGTGGTGTCGCCGCCCCGCCCGAACCGCAGGGCGCGGACCGGGGCGGCGAGCACCAGGTCGACCGCGACGGCGACCAGCACCGCGCCGGTGACCAGGCCGATCCCGGTCCAGGACGGCAGCAGCAGGCCCACGACGAGCGCGCCGAGTGCGGCGAGCAGGGCGGTTCGCCCGGTGAGGGCCATGCGGTGCGCTCCTTCGGAAGCCCGTGGGACGGCGGGTGCGGTGGGGTGTGCCCCAGATGCGCCGGGTGTGCCGTGGTGTGCCGGGGTGTGCGGGGATGTGCCGGGATGTGCCCGGGGTCAGCGGGGTGCGGGCGTCTGGGCGAGGACGGCCTGGATGACGGAGTCGGCGGTGACGCCCTCCATCTCGGCCTCGGCGCGCAGCGCGACCCGGTGCCGCAGGGTGGGCAGGGCCAGCGCCTTGACGTCGTCCGGGGTGACGTAGTCGCGGCCGGCCAGCCAGGCCCAGGCGCGGGAGGCGGCCAGCAGGGCGGTGGCGCCGCGCGGGGAGACGCCGATCGACAGCGACGGGGACTGCCGGGTGGCCCGGCAGAGGTCGACGATGTAGGCGAGGACCTCGGGGGAGACGGTCAGCCGGGCGATCTGCGCGCGGGCGGCGGCCAGGTGCTCGGGCCCGGCGACCGGGCGGACGCCGGCCGCGCCGAGGTCGCGCGGGTCGAAGCCGGCGGCGTGCCGGGAGAGCACCTGGAACTCCTGATCGCGGTCGGGCAGCGGCAGGATCAGCTTGAGCAGGAAGCGGTCCAGCTGGGCCTCGGGCAGCGGGTAGGTGCCCTCGTACTCGACCGGGTTCTGGGTCGCGGCGACCAGGAACGGGACGGGCAGCGCGCGCGCCTCGCCGTCCACCGTGACCTGGTGCTCCTCCATGGCCTCCAGCAGGGCGGCCTGGGTCTTCGGCGGGGTGCGGTTGATCTCGTCGGCGAGCAGCAGGTTGGTGAAGACCGGGCCGGGCTGGAAGGAGAACTCGGCGGTGCGGGCGTCGTAGACGAGCGAGCCGGTGACGTCGCCGGGCATCAGGTCGGGGGTGAACTGGATGCGCTTGGTCTCCAGGCTGAGCGCGGTGGACAGGGTGCGCACCAGCAGGGTCTTGGCGACGCCGGGGACGCCCTCCAGCAGCACGTGGCCGCCGCAGAGCAGGGCGACGACCAGGCCGGTGACGGCGGCGTCCTGGCCGACCACGGCCTTGCCGATCTCGGCGCGCAGGGCGGTCAGCGCGGTGCGCGGGTCGGTGGCGGGGGTGGCGGGCGCCGTGCCGGGGACGGAGCGGAGCTGGGCGGTTGCCTGGTCGGTCACGGGTTCCGTACCTGCCTTTCGAGGGCGTCGAGGTCGTCGGCGAGCCGCAGCAGCGCGGCGTCGTCGGTCGGGGGCGGGCCGTACAGCAGGGCCCGGACGTCCCCGGCGGGCCGTTCGGGCAGTCGGCCGGCCACGGCGACGCAGAGCGCGTCGGGGTCGGGTGCGCCGGCCTGGAGCGGGACGCCCTGGGCGGGGGCGAGGCGGTGGGCGGTGGCGCCGCGCAGCGCCTCGGCGGCGCGGCCGCGGGCCCTGGCCCGCCGGTACAGCCGGGCGCGGCCCTCGGTGGTCTCGGCGGCGCGGACCACCACGGGCAGGTTCTCGCTGACCACCGGGCCGAGCCGGCGTCCGCGCCAGAGGGCGGCCAGCACGGCGGCGACGGCGAGCTGGTAGCCGGCCCAGTGCCAGCCGCTCGGCAGGTAGTCGCCGAAGGTCTTGGTGCGGGCGCCCTCGGGGAGCGGGGCGGAGTAGTCGGGCAGGTGCCAGGTGAGGCGGGGCTGCGAGCCGAGCAGGCCGAGCGCGAGGGCGGCGTCGCCGTCCTTGGCCAGCTCGCCGTTGTGCAGGAAGGTGCCGCTGCCGAGCACGATGACGTCCCGGTCGCCGTCGCCGGCCGGGAGGCCGACCAGCGGGTAGCCGTGGCCGCGGGGGTAGCAGCCCTCGCCGCGGCTACCGCTGGTGTAGAGCATGCCGCCCTGCTGGGCGCTGCCGGCCCGGACGGCCTCGGTGAGCGAGCACTCCGCGGGGGTGGAGCGGACGGAGGCGTACGGCAGCCCGCCCGCGTCGTCGGACAGCCGGATGCCGGGGGCGAGCGCGGTGAGCGCGGCCGGTCCGGGGGCGACCAGCACCAGCCGGCGGTGCCGGGCGGCGGCGACGGCGCGCAGCTGGGCGGGGCTGAGCAGGTCGGGCTCGGGCAGGACGAGGGTGTCCGGGCCGGCCGGGGCGGCGGCCGGGTCGGTGGTGAACTCGGCCTTGAGGCCCTGGCGTTCGAGCAGGGCGACGACGGCGTGGGTGCCGTCGCGGTCGTACGAGCGCGGGTCCAGCGGTGGGTAGCGGCGGTCCTGGCCGAGGGCGGACACGGCGGCGGCGCCGATCAGCAGGGCGGCGAGGACGGCCAGGTACCAGCGGGCGCGGCGCCACAGGCCGCGCGGGGTGGGGGCGAGGCTGGTCGGGGCGGCGGCGGGTGCCTCGGCGGCGGGCGGGGTCGCGGGGGCGGTGCCGGTCATGCCGCTCCTCCCGGGGGCGGGACGGGGGCGCCGACGGCGCCGGCGGCTTCGGGAGCGAGGACCGGGCGGGTGCGCTCCAGCGTGCGGTCGAGCTCGTGCAGCAGCCGGTAGGCGTCCTGGTCGGCGGTGCGCTCGCCGTACGCGATGTCGTCGAAGGTCCGGGCGGCCCCGGCCAGTGCGGCGGCGTGCTCGGGCAGCGCCCGGCCGGCCTCGGCGGCGGCCTCGCTCGCGGTGCGGCCGGGGCGGGTGTCGAGCAGGGTGCGCTCCTCCAGGCCGCGCACCAGGGCGCGCATCTGTTCGCGGACGGCCTCGTTCCAGCGCCCGGCGGCGGCGTGCCCGGCGGCGTCCGCCCGGTACTGGTCGGCGCTGCGCGGGCCCTCGGTGCCGTACACGTCCTGGACGGTGCGGGCGGCCCGGCGGGGCGCGCCGAGGCGCCACCAGAGCGCGGCGCCGATCAGCACCGCGACGATCAGGAAGAGGACCAGTCCGGTGGTGCCGTCGGTGCCGTCGCCGGAGATGCTGTCGAGCGCGTCGGCGACGTGGTCGGAGATCCAGTCCGTGATCCGTTGCAGCACGGACGGGTCGTGCTTGTGGTACCCCGCGTCGAGCAGCTCGTCGCGGGCGGCCTCGCGTGCCGGGTCCCGCGGCACGGTGACCGGCGCGCCGCCCGCGGTGAGCAGCTTGTCCCCCCAGTCGGACATCCGGCTCAGCGCCTCGCCGTGGTCGGGTCGCCCGGCCCGCCCCAGCCGGTGCCGCCGTGTTCGGGCAGGCCGGCCGCGCGGGCGAGCTCGATGTCCAGGGCCTCGCGGCGGATCCGCTGGTCGATGTAGACCAGCACGCCGACGGCGGCGATGAACGGGGTGGTGAAGGTGCCGGCGATGATCCCGGCGACGGCCAGCAGGAGCACCATGGCGACGCCCCGGTCGGCGGAGTCGGGCAGCCCCTGGCGGTTGAGGCTCTCGAAGCCCAGCGCCAGGCCGAGGAACTGGAACGGGACCGCGATGACCACCGCGACGACGAACGCCAGCAGGTGGCCCAGCAGGTTGATGCCGAGGACCCGCCACCAGGCGCCGCGGACCAGCCGCCGCGAGCGCGACAGCGCCGTCAGCACGCCCTGCTTCTCCAGCATCAGGGCGGGGGCGGCGAGGCTGAACCGGATCCACAGCCAGATCGCGACCGGCACGGTCAGCAGGCCGACCAGGGTGAGCAGGCCGGAGATCGCGACGGAGCCCGAGCCGACGGCGGAGTAGCCGAACAGCGGGGCGAAGCCGAGCAGCATCACGCCGGGGCCCAGCAGCACGGTGAGCAGGGTCAGCCCGAGCAGCTGCAGCAGCCGGGGGCGGGCGTCGCGCCAGGCCTCCCCGGCGGTCGCCGAGCGGCCGAGGACGGCGCGGCTGACCACGATGGTGAGCAGCGCGGTGGCGAACACGTTGAGCAGCAGTTCCAGCGGCAGTCCGGCCAGCAGCCGCAGGGTGTTGGTGGCCTCGCCGGTCCTGCCCTTGATCATCAGGTTGACCAGGACGGAGCCGGCCTGGGCGATCACGGCGAGGCCGAG
>NZ_JBEXJK010000411.1:0-7074 GCF_040609095.1 Kitasatospora sp. NPDC004799 | reverse complement strand
GCCGCGGTGGGCTGGGCGGTCGGCTGGGCCGGGGCGGGCGCGCTGGTGGCCGGAGCGGCGCCGGTGGGCTGCGCGGGCGGCTGGCTCGCCTCCGGGGCGGGCTGCGGCAGCGGCTTCGGCTTGGCCTCCAGCAGCTTCTGCAGGGTCCAGTAGCCCTTGACCGCCGGGGTGATGACGTTCGCCTGGGCCCACTTGTCCCAGTCCTCGAGCTTCCAGGTCTTCAGCTCTTCGAGCGTCGGAAGCTTGATCGGAGCCGCGCCCGGCTTGCCGGGGACGCTGGCCGCGACGGTCGGAGCCGCGGTCGCGGCCGGATCGGCGTTCTCGGGGCCGCACGCGGTGGCGACCACCATGGTCAGCGCGGCGACGGAGGCGCCCAGGACGGCACGGCCCGGCCGGGATATCGGTGACATGAGTTCAAATCCCCCTGTTGGACTACCGCCATGCGGCCCGGTCCCCGGGTGCGGCCCCACTCGGCCGCAGGCATGGCAGGTGAGGAGTCTGCCATGCGGGCGGGGCGCTCCCGACATCCGCCCCGGACCGGGACGGGCTCGTCACGGGACCGGGACGGAGCCGTCACCGGATCGGCACGGGATCGGCACCGGGTGTCCGCCGCGCCGGTTGCGAGCCGCGGTTGCGGGCCTCGGCGGCAGGCCTCGCTCGCGGGCCTCGGCGGCAGGCCTCAACTGCGGGCCTCGGCCACGGCCCCGGTCGCGGGCCCCGGCGGCGGCGCGGAAACCCGGCGCCCGGTAAATCGGTTGCGGGCGGTGTGCGGGCTGCCTACCGTGGTCCGGGTCATCAGCCAGACAAGGAGAAGGCCGTTGCTCTACTGAGGTCCCGGGACACCGCCCCCGCCGCGCAGGCCCTGCTGCCGTTGCGCGGTGCGCGAGTGTGCGACCTCAGTCACGGCCCGTGGCGTCCCTCCGTGTGACGCCACCCCTTTCGCCTCCTTCCGGCCGTCCCCAGGTTCCGCACCCGCGGTGTCTCCCCGTGTTGCTCACCACCCCTTCGGCAACCACCCCGGGAGTCCTGTACATGGCACACCAACCCACCACCACCGCCGTCCTCTGCACCGGCCTCTCGTTCGAGTGGCCCGACGGCAAGCCCGTCCTGGACGGTTTCCACCTCGCCGTCGGCCCCGGCCGCACCGGCCTGATCGGGCTGAACGGCGCGGGCAAGTCCACCCTGCTGCGGCTGATCGCCGGCGAGCTCACCCCGACCGGCGGCACCGTCCGGATCGACGGCGAACTCGGCTACCTGCCACAGGGCCTGACGCTCGACACCACCCTGCGGGTGGACGAGGCACTCGGCATCCGCGCCACCCGCGAGGCCCTGCACGCCATCGAGTCCGGCGACACCGACCAGCGCCACTTCGAGGCGATCGGCGACGACTGGGACGTCGAGGAGCGCGCCCGCGCCACCCTCGACCGGCTCGGCCTGCGCCGCCTCGGCCTCGACCGCACCACCGGCGAGCTCTCCGGCGGCGAGGCGGTGCTGCTGCGGCTGGCCGCCCTGCTGATGGCCCGCCCCGACGTGCTGCTGCTCGACGAGCCCACCAACAACCTCGACCGGGCCGCCCGCGAGCGGCTCTACGAGACGGTGGCGAGCTGGAACGGCGTGATGCTGATCGTCAGCCACGACCGCGAGCTGCTCCGGCACGTCGACCAGATCGCCGACCTCCGGGACGGCGAAGTCACCTGGTACGGCGGCAACTTCGAGGACTACGAACGCACCCTCGCGGCCCAGCAGGAGACGGCCGAGCGGGAGCTGCGCAACGCCGAGGCCGACGTCCAGCGCCAGAAACGGGACCTGGCCGAGGCCCGGATCCGGCTGGACCGCAGCGCCGCGTACGGCAAGAAGCGCTCGGTCACCCGCAACGACCCGCACATCGTCGCCGGGATGCTCAAGCGCAAGGGCCAGGAGACGGCCGGCCGGCTCCAGGGCATGCACGCCGAGCGCCTGGAGGAGGCCAGGGCGCGGGCCAGCGCGGCCGAGGAGGCCGTCCGGGACGACGCCGAGATCCGGATCGACCTGCCGCGCACCGCCGTCCCGGCCGGGCGCACCGTGCTCACCCTGGACAAGGTCCGGCTGCCCTACGGCACCACCGCCGACCTCGACCTGCGCGGGCCCGAGCGGATCGCCCTGGTCGGCCGCAACGGCGCCGGCAAGACCACCCTGCTGCGCACCATCGCGGGCGAACTCGCCCCGCTGGCGGGGGAGGTGATCACCCCGGTGCCGCTGCGGCACCTCCCGCAGCGGCTCGACCTGCTGGACGACGAGCGCTCCGTGGTGGAGAACGTCAAGCGGTTCGCCCCCGCCGCCGGGGACAACGCGGTCCGGGCCCGGCTCGCCCGGTTCCTGTTCCGCGGGGCCCGGGCCGACCAGCCCGCCGCCACCCTCTCCGGCGGCGAGCGGTTCCGCGCGACCCTGGCCGCCCTGCTGCTGGCCGACCCGCCGCCGCAGCTGCTGCTGCTCGACGAGCCGACCAACAACCTGGACCTCGCCAGCGTCCGCCAGCTCACCCAGGCGCTGGCCGCGTACCGGGGCGCGCTGATCGTGGCCAGCCACGACGTGGCGTTCCTGCGCGGCCTGGGGCTCACCCGGTGGCTGGAGCTGGACGGCGCACTGCGGGTGGTGGAGCCGATGTAGCGGCTACGGCCGGTCGGAGTGGTCTCCCTGCGCGTCCTGCGCGTCCAGGCCGTCCTGCGCGTCCAGGCCGTCCTGCGCGTCCTGGTCTCCCTGCGCGTCCTGGCCGTCCTGGCCGTCCTGGGCGCCCGGGTCGCCCGGGGCGGCGTTCAGGGCGTCCCCGGTGAGCACCCGGCGGGCCGTGCTCAGGGCCGGGTCCCTGAGCACGGCCAGGTCGTCCGGGCGGAACACCGGGATGCGGAGGTGCGGCGGGATGCCGGGGCCGTCGAAGGTGGTGCCGCCGCGGGTCAGGAACTTCTCGTTCGGCAGGCCGACCAGGAAGTCCGGCGAGAGCGTCCTGATCAGCACGTCGGAGAAGACGCCCTGGGTGTTCTGCCCGATCCGCACGACGCGCGGGGAGCGGCCCATCAGGGCCTGGGTGAAGGTCTCGGCCGCGCTCATCGACTCGGCGGAGGTGAGCAGCGCGACCGGTCCGGTGAAGTGCTTCCCGGCCGAGGGCCGTACGGTGATCGGCTGCGGCCGGGTGTACTTCGTCGGGTCGGCCGGGTCGTTGCGCGCCACCTTCCGGTAGGCGACGTACGGGCGGTCGGTGAGCCGGGAGGCGATCCGCAGCCCGAGCGCGTCCGAGCCGCCGCCGTTGGCCCGGACGTCGATCACCAGCCCGGTGGTGCCGTCCGGGTCCGCGAGCAGCGCGTCCAGCGCGCGGTCGAGTTCCTTGACCTGCTCGGAGAAGAAACCGGGGGCGTAGTCGCCGAACCCGTCCACCCGCAGGTAGCGCAGGCCGTCCGGGAGTTCCCCGACGGTCAGCAGGCCGTTGCCGAAGGGCTGGGCCGGGCCGACGAGTTGAGCGGCGACGGCCTGCTGGAACCGGGCCAGTTCGGCGTCCGTGGGCGGCACGGTGTCCGGGCGCCGGCCGAAGTAGACGCCGTGCGGGCGGTCGGTGACCCGGGCCAGGCTGGTGTGCGCGTCGCCCAGCTTCTCCAGCAGGCCGATGAAGACCTGCTGGAGCTGGTCGGGGGTGGTGGCCGGGCCGATCCCCTGGCGCGCCCGTGCGCACTCGCGGGCCCAGTCGATCCCCTTGGCGGCGAAGAAGGGGTAGTTCTCGGCGAAGCTCTCCGCGAAGCGGTCGAAGACCGAGAGCGGGTCGTTCGGTGCCGGCCGGGTGCAGAGCGCCGGCAGGGCGTCGATCCGGTGCAGCGTCTTCGTCCCGACCGAGCCCTCCTCGCGGTCGATCAGCCGGTCGGCGCCCCGCGGGGTGAGCGTCAGGGCGGCGTCGTCGTGGACGAACCGGACGCTGCCGTCCGGCCCCGGGGCGCTGTTCGCGTCCCGGTCCGCGGTGATCCAGCCCGGTACGCAGCTGTGCGCGGTCACGTCGTAGGTGGTGAGCCGGCCCCCGGTGACCACGGCCACCAGGCCGTAGCCGTCCGCCCGCCAGACCCCCTCCAGCGGGTTCGCCCGCCCTTTCCGGGCCGTCGGCGCCTCCTGCGCCGCGGTCGACCCCTGCGCCGCGGCCACCCCCGGCACCGCCGGCACCGCCGCCGTCGCGAGCGCCACCGCCGCGGCCGCGGCCCTGCCCATGCTCCTGCGCTTCATCTCGGCCTCCGCCGAACCCCGGTCTCCCCCGCGGAACCCCTCCGCCACCGCTCCCTCCCGACGCTACGGCCGGCCCCGCCGCCCGGGCGTCATCCCGCGCGCCGCACCGCTTCCTCCTCCGGGCCGATCCGGAGCGGGGCGGAATGGTCCCGGACGGTCTCGACAGCGGCCGTTTTGACTGCGGGTGAAAATCCGTCGTCCGCGGCCCCAACTGCCCGTCCCTCCAGTACCATCGGCGGCATGCCTGCGCTCAACATCGAGTACACGGAGCACGAGCTCGCCGCGATCCGCGAGGCCGCTGCCGCGGACGGCAAGACGGTGAAGGCGTACGTCCACGACCTGAGCGTGCGGGAGCAGCAGCGGCGGGTCTTCGTGGACCACGCGGTGGCGTTCTGGAAGGCGCACCGGGCCGAGTTCGACGCCGCGTTCCCCGAGGACGCCCCCGCCGCCTGAGGCCGGAACGGGCGGACGGACGGGCCGGCGGTGTGGACGGGCACGGACGTCGACGCGGGCGCGGATACGGACGGGCACGGGTACGGGTGCGGCCGGTACGGCCTGCGGGCGTGACGCGGTGAGAGGCGGGGGAGTGGCACTGCTCCACGTCGACCTGCGCTGGCTGCTCGACGTCCAGGAGCTGGCCTCCCCGGAGGACCTCAGCGTGCGGGACTACTCGGCGCTCCAAGCAGCCGTCGCCCGGCACCGGGTGAACACCGCGCAGCTCGGCCACGAGGCCGATCCGGCCTGGTGCGCGGCCACCCTGATGCACACCATCGTGCTGCTGCGCCCGCTGCCGGTGCGCAACAACCTGTACGCCTGCATGACGACGGCCGCGTACATGCACGCGGCCGGGGAGGGGATCGACCCGCCGTACGGAGCGCTGGTGGAGCTGGCGCGCGGCATAGCGGAGGGCCGGACGGACGTGTACGCGGCGGCCGACCGGATCCGCGCCTGGCGGATCTGAGGTCGGTCGGTCCGAGGCCGGTTGGTCCAAGGCTGATTGGTCCGAGGCCAGTTGGTCCGAGACCGGTGGTCCGAGGCCGGGTGGTCCGAGCCGCGGACGCCGCCGCGTGCACGTCCGCCGAGGTCAGCCCTGCGGCGCCGGCCGGAGCCTGCCCGCGATCCGCGTCCCGAGCCGGTCCAGCCCGACGACGAGTGCGGCGAGCACCACGAACTCGACGGTCAGCAGGGCGATCTGGCCCCAGACGTAGCCGTAGCCCTTGGTGGTCGGGTCGAAGAAGAAGTAGGGGTACGGCAGCGGGTAGTCGTCGAACAGCGCGTTGCGGGTGAGCACGATCGCCGCGTAGCCGAGCGGGAAGGCCAGCCAGAGCGGGACGTCCTTCCAGGCCGCGGCGTTGCGCGGCCTGAGCACCAGCCAGTCGACGATCACCATCACCGGCGTCACGTAGTGCAGGAAGAAGGACGACCAGTGCGCCAGCTTGTCCGGCCCGCTGACCAGACCGGGCAGCGGGTTGGCGCCGTGCTCGAGCAGGACGTGCGAGACCAGGCCGGTGATCAGGATGTACAGCGTGGCCGCGCCGCGCAGCCGGGGCGCGGGCGCGTCCACGGTGTCGCGCTTGAGCATCCAGTAGACCGCGCCGACGAAGTAGCCGAACACGATCACGTTGCTCTGCACGGTGAAGTAGACCAGCGGCGCGGTTCCGAGGATCAGGCCGAGGCCCGCGGAGAGCACGATGCCCATGCGCCACCACAGCGCGGGTCGGGTCCGGACTGTCATGCGGCCACCAGTTCGTTCCAGGCGATACGGGAGGTATCGGACGTTGAAGGGGGAAAGCCGCACTCTACTCGCTGGTTCCGACCGGATGGAATCCGCGTTCGAGCCCCCGACGCCCCCGACGCCCCCGACGCCCCCGACGCGCAGCGGGCACGGTGGGCCGGGCCCGGCCGGGCGTCAGCCCGGCAGCACGAAGCCCGACTCGTACGCCGCGATCACCGCCTGGGTGCGGTCCCGCGCGCCCAGCTTGGCCAGCACGCTGCCGACGTGCGTCTTCACCGTCTCCTGGCTCACCACCAACTGGCGCGCGATCTCACCGTTGTTGAGCCCGGTGGCCATCAGCCGCAGCACCTGGCCCTCCCGCTCGGTCAGCCGCCCGATCGGTCCCCGGTCCGCCGGCCCGGCCGCCCGCCGCCGGTCCGCGCCGTGGCGCAGCGCGAGGTCGCGGACGGCGGCCGGGAACAGCAGCGAGTCGCCGCGCGCGACCAGCCGCACCGCCTGCACCATCTCCTCGGCCCGGGCGCGCTTCAGCAGGAATCCGGCGGCGCCCGCGCGCAGCGCGTCGTAGACGTGGTCGTCGTGCTCGAAGGTGGTGACCACCAGGACGCGCGGCGGCTCGGCCATCCCGTTGACCAGCTGCTCGGTGGCCCGGATGCCGTCGATGCCGGGCATCCGCACGTCCATCAGCACCACGTCCGGGCGCAGTTCGCGCACCAGCGGGACGACCTCGGCGCCGTCGGCGGCCTCGCCGACCACGGTGAGGTCGGGTTCGCTGTCGATCACCACCCGCAGGCCCAGGCGGACCAGCCGCTCGTCGTCCGCGATCACCACCCGGATGCCGTCGGCACCCTGCCGCGCGCCTTCGCCTGCGCCCTCGTCTGCGTCCTTGCCCTCGTTCATGTCCCCGTTCATGTCCCCGTCCACGTTCACGCCCTCGTTCACGCCCTCGTTCACGTCGTCCCTCCCACCGGCAGCCAGACCGCCAGCCGCCACGTCGTCCCGTCCTCGCCCGGCCCCGCCGTGCTGCCGCCGCGCAGGGCCGCCGCCCGCTCCCCGATCCCGCGCAGCCCGCGCCCGCCGCCGGGGCGGCTCGGCCGGGCGGGGCC
>NZ_JBEXJK010000410.1:0-7075 GCF_040609095.1 Kitasatospora sp. NPDC004799 | reverse complement strand
CCTACACCGAGTCGGTCACCCGCATCCCGGTCGTGCGCCGCAAGGTCCAGGAGGTGCTGGAGGAGTCCGGCTTCTCCAGCTCGCCCCGGCTGTCCGCGCGCCTGTCCCGCCGCCTGCCCCGGCGGCTGGTGCGGAGCCTGGCCGGGCAACTGTTCGTCGTCCAGGTGGTGATCGTCGCCGTGGTGGTCGCCGGCGGCGCGGTGCTCGCGTACCTCTTCACCGCCGGCCGTACCGAGGACGCCGCCCGGCGCCAGGTCACTGCGGTCGCCCACGCCGTCGCGGACTCGCCGTCCGTCCGGGCCGCCGTCGGGGGGCCGGACCCGACCGCCGTGCTCCAGCCGTACGCCGAGCAGGTGCGGGCCGACACCGGGGTCTCCTTCATCACCGTCATGGACACCGACGGGGTGCGCTGGACCCACCCGCTGCCCGAGCAGATCGGGCGGACCTACCTCGGGCACATCGACTGGGCGCTCGCCGGGCAGACCCGCAGCGAGACGTACGTCGGCACGCTCGGCCCGTCCGTGCGGGTGGTCACCCCGGTGTGGGACGACCGGCACCGGGTGGTCGCGCTGGTCAGCGTGGGCCTCACGGTGGAGTCGATCTCCGCGCAGCTGAGCGGTCCGCTGCTGTCCCTGGCCGGGGTGGCGGTGGCCGCGCTCGCGGTCGGCGGCGTCGGCACCTACCTCGCCAACTCCCGGCTGCGGCGGCACACCCACGGGATGGGGCCGGCCGAGCTGAGCCACCTGTACGAGTACCACCAGGCCACCCTGCACGCGGTGCGCGAGGGGCTGGTCCTGCTGGACCGCTCGCACCGGGTGGTGCTGTGCAACGACGCCGCCCGTGAACTGCTCGGGCTGGCGGGCGAGGTGGAGGGTCGGCCGGTGGCGGAGCTGGGCCTGCCGGAGGCGCTGGTGGCGGCCGTGCTGGGGGAGGAGCCGGCCCGGGACGAGGTGCACCTGACCGCCGAGCGGGTCGTGGTGCTGAACACCTCCACGATCGGCACCGGCACCGGTCTCGGCCGGGTGGTCACCCTCCGGGACCACACCGAACTCCAGGCGCTCAGTGGTGAGTTGGACTCGGTGCGCGGCTTCACCGAAGCGCTCGGCGCGCAGGCGCACGAGGCCGCCAACCGCTTGCACGCGGTGGTCTCGCTGATCGAACTCGGCCGCCACGAGCAGGCGGTGGCGTTCGCCACCGCCGAGCTGGAGCTCGCCCAGCAGCTCACCGACCGGGTGGTCGCGGCGGTGGGCGAGCCGGTGCTGGCCGCGCTGCTGCTCGGCAAGGCGGCCCAAGCGGCCGAGCGGGGCGTGGAGTTGACCCTCACCGAGGACAGCCGGATCGACGACGGGGTGCTGCCGCCCGGGCTCTCCCCGCGGGACCTGATCACGCTGCTCGGCAACCTGATCGACAACGCCGTGGATGCGGCCATCGCGGGTGCGGCGGGGAGCCCCGTCCCGCCGGAGGTCACCGTCACGGCGCGGATCGTCGAGGGCCGGGGCCGCGGCGGTCGGGACCGCACCGAACGCGACGGCGGTGACGGCGGGTGCGGCGGCGACGGCGACGGCGCGGGGGCGGTCGGCGACTGCCTGCTGCTGCGGGTCGCCGACACCGGCGAGGGGATCGACCCGGGCGCGGTCGAGGACGTGTTCCGGCGCGGCTGGAGCACCAAGCAGGACGGTCGCGGGCACGGGCTCGGGCTGGCGCTGGTCGCCCAGACCGCCCGGCGCAACGGCGGCACCGTCGAGGTCGGACGGGATCGCGGTGCGGTGCTCACGGTGCGGCTGCCGCTGGCCGGGCGGCCGACCGGGCCGACCGGCGGGCCGGGAGCGTCCACCGACGGCTCCGAGGAGTCCGGCGGCCGCGCGTACGGCGGTCGCGCATCCGACAGTCGCGCATCCGGAGGCCGGACACCCGACGGCCGGGAACAGGAAGGGGCCCTGGCGTGAGCGCCGCCGGCACCACGGCCGGCACCGGCACCGCCGCCACCGCGGGGATCTCCGTCCTGGTGGTCGAGGACGACCCGGTGGCCGCCGCCGCGCACACCCTGTACGTCCGGCGCGAACCCGGCTTCCACGCCGCGGGGGCGGTCCACAGCTGCGCCGACGCGCTGCGCTTCCTGGACCGGGCCCGCGCCGCCGGCACGCCCGTCGACCTCGTCCTGCTCGACCTCTACCTGCCGGACGGCCACGGGCTCCAGCTCTGCCGCACGCTGCGCGCGGCCGGCCACGGCGCCGACGTGATCGCGGTGACCTCGGCCCGCGACCTCGCCATGGTCCGGCAGGCGGTCTCCGCGGGCGTCGTGCAGTACCTGCTGAAACCGTTCAGCGCGGCCGCCCTGCACGACCGCCTGGAGCGCTACGCCCGCTACCGCGACAGCCTCGGGCGCACCGGCGAGGCGACCGGACAGGAGGAGGTCGACCAGGCGCTCGCCCTGCTCCGCACGCCGGAGCGCAGCACCCTGCCCAAGGGTCTGTGCGCGCCCACCCTGGACACCGTCGCCTCGGTGCTGCGCGAATCGGCCGCCGGGTTGTCGGCGGCGGCCGCGGGTGCCGCCGCCGGGGTCTCGCGGATCACCGCGCGGCGCTACCTGGAGCACCTGGTGGAGACCGGGTGCGCGGTGCGGGAGCCGCAGTACGGGAGCGTCGGGCGGCCGGAGCTCTGCTACCGGTGGCGGAGCCGGGCCTGACGGTCGACGGGGGTCCGCACTTCGTGCGTGACCTTTCCGTGCCGCGCTCGTTGGAGGGACCGGGGGAGGTTCACTCACTCGGGTGGTTCTGGGGGCTCGAGGGCATTCCGCCAGGTCAAGGGCAGTAAAGTTAGGCTTACCTAACTTCCCCTGGGGGTTTCTCGTGTCACTCGCTGCCGTACCCGTCCAGGCCGCCTCCGGAGCCCCGGGCGCCGGTGAAGCCATCCTGCGCCGTCAGCGCGTCCGCGAGTCCGCCGCCAGAACGTACGCCCGCTCCTTCCCGATCGTCCCGGTCCGGGCTCACGGCATGACCGTCGAGGGCGCCGACGGGCGGCGCTACCTGGACTGCCTCTCCGGCGCCGGCACGCTCGCCCTCGGCCACAACCACCCGGTGGTGCTGGAGGCGATCCGCCGCACCCTCGACAGCGGCGCCCCGCTGCACCTGCTCGACCTCGCCACCGCCGAGAAGGACGACTTCACCAGCGCGCTGTTCGAGAGCCTGCCCGCGGAGTTCGCCGCCCGCGCCCGGGTGCACTTCTGCGGACCGGCCGGGACGGACGCCGTCGAGGCGGCGCTCAAGCTGATGCAGACCGCCACCGGCCGCTCCGGCGCGCTCGCCTTCACCGGCGCCTACCACGGCATGACCGCCGGTGCCCTCGCGCTCACCGGCAACGTCGCCGTCAAGGAGCCGCTGCCGCGCGGCGGCGAGGTCGCCCGGCTGCCCTACCCGTACGGCTACCGCTGCCCGTTCGGCGTCGGCGGCGAGGCGGGCGCCGACCTCGCCGCGACGTACGTGGAGCGGCTGCTGGACGACCCCTCGGGCGGCGTGGTGACGCCCGCCGCGATGATCCTGGAGGCCGTCCAGGGCGAGGGCGGGGTCGTCCCGGCGCCCGACGGCTGGCTGCGCGCGATGCGCCGGATCACCGCCGAACGCGGCATCCCGCTGATCGTCGACGAGGTGCAGACCGGCGTCGGCCGCACCGGCGCGATGTGGGCGATCGAGCACAGCGGCATCGTTCCGGACGCCATGGTGCTGTCCAAGGCCATCGGTGGCAGCCTGCCGCTCGCCGTCGTCGTCTACCGCGAGGACTACGACGGCTGGCGGCCCGGTGCCCACACCGGCACCTTCCGCGGTAACACCCTCGCGATGGCCGCCGGGGCCGCGACACTGCGCCACGTCGCGGCGAACGGGCTGGCCGAGCGGGCCGCCGCGGTCGGCGAGCGGATGGCCGCCCGGCTGCGCGGACTCGCGGCCGAACTGCCGGTGATCGGCGACGTGCGCGGCCGGGGGCTGATGCTCGGGGTCGAGCTGGTCGACCCGGCGGCCGAGCCCGACGCGTGCGGCGCCCGGCCGGCCGACCCGGCGCTCGCGGTACGGGTCCGGGAGGCGTGCCTGGCGCGTGGGCTGATCGTCGAGCTCGGCGGGCGCCACGACGCGGTGCTGCGGCTGCTCCCGCCGCTCACCATCACGGACGAGCAGGTGGCGGCGGTCCTGGAGCGGCTGGCGGACGCGATCGCGGCGGCCTCCGCGAACCGGCCGGCGGACGGGGCGGCGGGCGGCGCGGCAGGCGGCCCGGCGAGTGGAACGGCGGGCGGCTCGGCGAGTGGAACGGCGAGTGGAACGGCGGGCGGCTCGGCGAGTGGAACGGCGGGCGGCTCGGCGGGCGGCTCGGCGGGTGGGGCGACGCTTCGGGGGCAGCGGTGAGCGGGCCCGGAACCGGCCCCGTCGGTCTCCCCGGGGACGGCGTCGCGACGGACGCCCTGGCGGGCGGCGCCGCCGGGCCGGGTGCGCTCGCACCACTGCTGGCCACCGTCCTCGACTCCCTGGAGACGGGCACCGCCACGCGCTCCGGGCCGCTCCCGGCGGGCAGCCCGGCCGAGATCTCCGCCCTCGTCGACGAGGCGCTGGCCGCCGCCGACGGCCCGGGCGCGCTCGCCCGGCTCACCGAACTCCTCGCCTACGGGGCCGCCGACCCCGCCGACCCGGCCTGCGCCGCGCACCTGCACTGCCCGCCGCTCGCCGTCGCCGCCGCGGCGGACCTCGCGGTCAGCGCCCTCAACCCCTCGCAGGACTCCTGGGACCAGGCCCCCGCCGCCACCGCCCTGGAGAGCGCCCTGCTCGCCGAGATCGCCGGACTGGTCGGCTACGACCCGGAACGCGCCGCCGGCGTCCTCACCTCCGGCGGCACCGAGTCCAACCTCATGGGGCTGATGCTGGCGCGCGACCAGAAGCTCGACGGCATCGTGGAGCTGGACGGCATCCCGGCCGGCGTCCGCCCGTGCATCCTCGCCTCCGAGGCCGCGCACTTCTCCGTCCAGCGCTCCGCCGCCCTGCTCGGCCTCGGCGAGCGGGCGGTCGTCCCCGTCCCGGTCGACCGCGGACTGCGGATGCGGGAGGCCGAACTGGAGCGGGCGATGGCCGAGGCCAGCTGGGCCGGACGGACCCCGATCGCCGTGGTCGCCACCGCCGGCACCACCGACACCGGAGCCGTCGACCCGCTGAACGCCGCCGCCGACCTCGCCGGACGCTACGGCGCCTGGCTGCACGTGGACGCCGCGTACGGCGGCGGGGCGCTGCTCTCCGACCGACTCGCCCCGCTGCTCGACGGCATCGCCCGCGCGGACTCGGTCTCCCTCGACTGGCACAAGCTCGGCTGGCAGCCGGCCGCGGCCGGGGTCTTCCTGGTCCGCCGCACCGAGACCTACGTCTCGCTCGCCCGCCGCGCCGAGTACCTCAACCCGGTCGACGACGAGCAGGCCGGCTACCCCAGCCTGCTCGGCCGCTCGCTGCGCACCACCCGCCGGGCCGACGCCTTCAAGCTCGCCGTCACCCTGCGGACCCTCGGGCGGGACGGGCTCGGCCGACTGGTGGACACCTGCCACGACCTCGCCCGCGCCGCCGCGGACGCGGTGCGCGCCGACCCGTCGCTCGAACTCCACACCGAGCCGGTGCTCACCGCGCTCCTCTTCCGCTACCGGCCGCCCGGTGTGACGGACGAGGCGGCGCTGGACGAGGTGAACGGCCGGTTGCGGCGCCTGCTGCTGCGCACCGGCCGGGCGGTGGTCGGGCGCACCGAACTGCCGGGCAGCGGCCCGGGCCGGGTGCGGCTGAAGCTCACGCTGCTGAACCCCCACACCACGGTGGGGGAGGTCGGCGCGCTGCTGCGGGAGGTGGTGGGCGCCGGCCGGAAGGTGGCGGGCGAGCGGGCGGGGTAGGGCGTCGCCGGAGGCCGAGGGGGCGGTCGGACGGTATGGCCGGGGTGCCGGGGTGCCGGGGTGCCGGGGTCCGGGTCGCCGGGGTGGCCGGGGCGCTGCGGTCAGCCGTTCAGGAGGATCGACCGGGTGCGCTCCCAGGTGTCCGGGTCGGCGGCGACCAGGAGCCCGTCCTCGCAGCCGGGGGCCTCCGGGCGGTAGGGGGTGCCGTCCGGGCGGGCGGAGACGCCGCCGGCCTCGGTGACCAGGAGGGAGCCCGGGGCGTGGTCCCAGGGGAGGGTGCGCCAGTAGAGGGTGAAGTCGGAGCGGCCGTCGGCGACGTCCGGGTACTCGATCCCGGCGGCGTGCCGACCGGAGGAGATCTCGCCGAAGGCCGCGATGTTGTCCTGCAGCCGGCGGCGGTGCTCGGCGTCGAGGTAGCGGCTCTTCACCGAGCCGCGCAGCTTCGCGACGTCCTTCGGGGCCGGCGGGCGGGTCAGGCGCACACCGTCGCGCCAGGCGCCGGAGCCGAGTTCGGCGCAGTAGGTGGTGGCGGTGGCGGGCTGCCAGATCCAGGAGGCGACGGTCCGGCCGGAGCGGACCAGGGAGCACATCACGGCGTACTCGGGTCTGCCGGCGACGAAGTTGGCGGTGCCGTCCACCGGGTCGACCAGCCAGGCGGCGGGCTCGTCGTGGAGGGCCAGGGCGAGCGACGGGTCGGCGGCGACCGCCTCCTCGCCGACCACCGGGACGGGCAGCAGCTCGTGCAGGCGGCGGGCGATGATCACCTCGGCCTCGCGGTCGGCGACCGTCACGATCTCGCCGGGGGCCTTCTCCATCACCTCGCCGGCGGCCAGCGCCCGGAAGCGCGGCTCCACCACCTCGGCCGATGCCTCGGCGAGTATCTCCGCCACCTTGTCCATCAGCACGTTCGCGCTCCCTTCGCTGCCTACCACTCTCCCACGAGCGGCGGATGGGGGCGGCGGCGGACCTGGGGGTGGACCGGGGCGGGCGGACCGGGTGGCGATGACAGCCGACAGCCGACAGCCGACGGACAACAGATCACAGGTAACAGATGACAGCTGACAGATTTCGAAATCTGTCAGCTGTCATCTGTTACCTGTTCCTGCGAACCAGGCGTCCTCCTGTTCGATGAAGATCAGGACGCTGTCGTCGTCCTGGGCGGAGTCGCGGGCC
>NZ_JBEXJK010000409.1:0-7079 GCF_040609095.1 Kitasatospora sp. NPDC004799 | reverse complement strand
CGCGCCCAGGGCGCGCTGCGCACGCCGCGCGGTGAAGACCGCACCGGGGTCGGGCATAGTAGCGTCGGGTACGTGAAGTCGCGCACACCGCGCGGTCTTTGACCATCAGGCGGACGGGGGTCGAGCGTTGGGAAGGGGTGGTGGGTGTGGGACGGGCACGCGTGACGGCGCGGGTGATCGTGCACCCGGGTGTGGAGGACGTCAGCGTCCAGCAGGTACTGGAGGCGCTCGCCGACCCCGCCCGCAGAACCGTGGTCCGCACACTCGCCCACTCACCGGCCCACCTCAGCTGCGGCTCCTTCGACCTCCCCGTCGGACGGTCCACCTCCAGCCACCACTTCACCGTCCTGCGCGAAGCCGGCCTGCTCCGCCAGTACTACGTCGGCACCACCAAGATGAACGCCCTGCGCAGCGAGGAACTCGAACAGCGCTTCCCCGGCCTGCTGGCAGCCGTGGTCACGGCCGCCGACGCCGAAGCGCGGCAGACCCCACGAGAATAGGAACAGGTCAGACCCCGCGCGAGTGAGGACAGGCCGGGCCCCGCCGCAACGGCGAGGCCCGGACACGTCACCGCGACGGCGCAGCCGGCAGTGCGGGCGGGTCAGTCGCCGACGGCCACGACGATCTTGCCGATCTGGGTCCCCGCCTCGAGGTAGCGGTGCGCCTCGACGACGGCGTCCAGGCCCTCGAAGACGCGGTCGACGACGGGGACGAACGAGCCGTCCGCCAGGCCCGCGGTGACGAACGCGTGGGCGCGGCGCAGGCGTTCGTCGTCGCGGGTCACCTCGTGCATGCTGTAGAAACGGCTCGTGACGGGGGCGAACGTGTCCTGGCCGGGCAACGGCGTGTCGCGCGGGTCGAGACGCCCGTACACGATCAGGCGGCCGCCCGGAGCGAGCGTCTCCGCGAGGGCCAGGACCCCCGGCCCCGCGACGGGGTCGAACACGGTACGCACCCCGCGCCCGGCGGTGACGGCGTCGACACGGGCACCGAGGTCCTCCTCGCCCGTGACGACGACCTCGACGGCCCCGGCCTCCCGCAGGGACCTCACCTTGGCCCGGGTACGGGTCGTGGCGATCGGGAGGGCGCCCAGGCGCCGCGCGGTACGGATCGCGGCCAGCCCCACCCCGGAAGCGGCGGCGGTGACCAGGACGTGGTCGCCCGGGCGCAGGTGGCCGTCCTCGGCCAGCGCGCCGTAGGCGGTGAGGTAGGCCATCCACACCGCGGCGCCCTGCACGGGCGTGAGGTTCTCCGGGTGCGGGACGACGGCACGGGCGGGAACCAGCACGTGGGTGCCGTAGACGCCGTAGTCGTTCTGCGAGAACGCCGGCACCGTGTCCACGCGCCGGCCGGGCCTGACCTCGGTCACGCCCTCCCCGACCGCCTCCACCGTGCCCGAGGCCTCGTAGCCGAGAGAGGCCGGCAGGCGCGGCTGCTCCAGGTAGATCCCGGCACGGAACAGGGCCTCCGCGCGGTTGAGCCCGATCGCCGCGACCCGCACCCGCACCTCACCGGGCCCCGGCTCCGGCAGCGCCCGCTCACGCACCGCCAACACCTCCGGCCCACCGGTCCGCTCGAACACCACTCCCCTGGACATCGGCACGCTCCTCCTCCACCTCGACGCACAGGACCGCCTTCGTTCGCCCGCGCGTGAACGGCCGTACGCACGACGGCATTCGGCGGCCGTCCGTACGGATCTCCGCCCAGCCAACCCCGCGCGCACTCCACCTGTCAAACTTCGATGACTATCGGAATAGAGGGCTCAGGGCGCTGGTTGCAAGGAAGTTGACCAGACGTCAGCGCGCTCGACCTCCGGGCCCCGGCGGGTCGGCGGACCCGGGGGCGTAGGCTTGCCGTCCGTGATCGACAACGGGGACTGGGGACCGGAGTGGGACGGCACGCGCCGCTGGGTCGAGGGGCTGCTCGCGCCCGGCGAACGCGTCGCCGCGGTGCGTGCGCTCAAAGGCGGCTGGACCTCCCGGATGCGCCGCCTGGACGTACAGCGCCCCAACGGCGCCGGCCCGTACGCGCTGGTGCTGCGCTCCTTCGTCAAACCGTTCTACCGCCGCCACGCCCCCGCCCTGCTGGCCCGCGAAGCAGCCGTCCTGCGCCTGCTTCAGGACACCGCCGTCCCCGCCGCCCGCCTGCACGCCCTGGACGCGGAAGGGGCGGTGTGCGAGCACCCGTCATTGCTCATGAGCCACCTGCCCGGCACCGTCCGGGTCGCCGACGACGGCGAGGCACCCGCGCGCGCCGCCCTGCTCGCCGCCCAACTCGCCACCATCCACGCCCTGCAGACCGAACCGGCGCAACGCCCGCGCGCCTGGCAGCCCTGGACCGCCCCCGACCGGGTCACCGTCCCCCCGGACACCACCCGGCCCGACCTGTGGAAGCGGGCCGTCCAGGTGATCGACGCCGCGCCGCCCGCACACCACGGCTGCTTCCTGCACCGCGACTTCCACCCCGGCAACGTCCTGTTCACCGGCCACGGCCCCGACCTCGCTGTCTCCGCCGTCGTCGACTGGGTCGAGACCTCCTGGGGCCCGGCCGACCTCGACGTCGCCCACTGCGCCACCACCCTGGCCCTGCTCCACGGCCCCGACGCCGGCCTGGCGTTCGCCGACCGCTACAGCGCCACCGGCGGCCGCCCGCTCGCCACCGGGCGCGACCACCTGTACTGGCGCCTCCTCGACGCCCTCGCCTTCGCCCCGGATGCCGAGAAGGTCGCCACCCCCTGGCGCGAACTCGGCCGCACCGACCTCACCCCCACGGTGCTGGCCGGGCGGCTGGAGGACTACCTGCAGGGCCTGTTCGACCGTTACGCCTGACCGCCCGGCCAGGGCCAGGAGCAGTCGGAGCATCGGGTTCGCGGCAGGAACTCCCGCTGCTCCCCGGTGGACCCGGGGACGCCGCTGCCCGGGTCCTGCAAGGAGTACTCCGAGATGTTCGGATGGGGAGAGTTCAGCCATCGCATCGAGGTGTTCGCGGCCTGCGCGCGGCCGGTGCCCGTCCGATCCACTCCTACCGCTGACACCGGAGGCACGGCGCCGACCCTTCCCACCGACGAGTCGGCCGTGCCGTCCCGCCGGCTGACTGTCCGTCAACCTTCCCGGCCCAGCCCGGCCCAGAGGCAGGCGCGGCCGGGCGGGGCGCGGGCCCGGGCGGTCAGGGGGCCGGGGTGGGGCGGGTCTCGTGCGGGTGCGGCTGGTCGGCGTGCAGGCGGCGGCGCAGGAGGACGGCGGTGAGGGCGGTCGCGGCCAGGGGCAGGTGGCGGGGGCCGGTGGTGGTGACGACGGCCGCGCCGAGGGTGGTGCCGAGGGTGATGCCGAGGTTGGAGAAGGAGATGAACAGGCTGTTGCCGAACTCGGGGGCGTCGGTGGCGTCGCGGGCGAGCCAGGCCTGGGCCACGGCCAGGCCGCCGGAGTGGACGGCGCCCCAGAGCAGGACGGTGGCGAGCATGAGCGCGGGGTGGGGGCCGGCGGCACCGACCAGCCACCCCGCGGAACCCGGAGGCGAGAGGCGGTGCCGGGCGGGCGGGGCGGGTCAGTGGTACTGGGCGATCTGGATGAGGTTGCCGCAGGTGTCGTCCAGCACCGCGGTGGTCACCGGCCCCAGGGCGAGCGGGGCCTGGGTGAAGCGCACCCCCAGGGCGCGCAGCCGCTCGTACTCGGCGTGCACGTTGTCCACCGCGAAGGAGGTGGCCGGGATGCCGTCGGCGACCAGCGCCGCGGTGTACGCCCTGGCCGCGGGATGCTGGTCCGGCTCCAGCACCAGCTCCGTACCGTCGGGCTGCTCGGGCGACACGACGGTGAGCCAGCTGTGCCCGCCGAGCGGGACCTCCGTCTTCTTCACGAACCCCAGCACGTCGGTGTAGAAACGCAGCGCCTTGTCCTGGTCGTCGACGAAGACACTGGCCAGATTGATCCTCACGGGGCGTCCTCAGTTGGGTCGGGCCTGAGCCAGCGCGCGGCGATGCGCTCAAGCGGTTCGGTGTTCAGATCATGGACCGTGCAGCGGCCCTCCCGGCGCACCCGCACCAGGCCCGCCTCCTCCAGCACCCCCAGGTGCCGGCCGACCGCCTCCCGCGACACCCCCACCCCGTGCCGGGACGTCAAGCGCACACAGACCTCGAACAGCGACTGGCCACCGCGCTCGGCCAACCCGTCCAGGATCAGACGCCGGACAGGATCCGCCAGCGCCTCCCACACCCCGTCCTCAACCACCACCCCACCATAGACAGACCGCGCCAAACCCACCAACAGAGGGACGGACGGGACATCCCGGCAAGCGGCGAGGACAGGGACCGGCGGGGACGGCGGCGGGAGGACGGGCGGGCGGCGGCGGTGTGCGCCGGTGGCGTGCGGGCCGGGGGTGCGGCCGTGCGGGGTGGTGCGGCGACACGCCGGACGTTCACCCCCACGAGTGATTGTTGCACTCCGCACATCAGCGGACACTCCGAGTATCCGGAGGGCCGGTCGGCCCTCCCGGCGCGAGGAGAACCGCCATGACCGCACTCGAACCCACCGCGTCCCAGGCCCCCCAGATCACCGGCGCCCTGCAGCACGCCGACCAGGACCAGCACCTCGCCGACATCGGCGGCAACGTCGGCGCCGTCTGGCGCGGCTGGGTCAACTGGAGCCCCGGCAACGGCACCTTCAACCTCCAGATCTCCTGGAACGTCATCGGCATCAACTCCACCGTCGTCATCACCGCCAGCGAGACCGACGCCAACGGCAACCGCTTCGTCGGCGGCGCCCCCTTCCAGGTCTCCAGCATCGCCCCCGGCCCCGGCGTCGTCACCTTCAAGATCAACATCGGCTGGAACAGCCCCCTCCCCATGCGCACCGACATCCTCGTCCTCAACTGACCCACCCGGCCCCGAGCCGCCCCCTGGCCCCTGTCCCCCGCTCGCACGGCAGGGGGCAGGGGCCAGGTGACCGACCACCGGACGCGGCAGGGCGACCGAAGGCCCGCACCACCCGCGCGCCGGGCCTGGCTCACTGGCGGCTGAGGTAGGTGAGGACGGCGAGGACGCGGCGGTGACCGCTGTCGGTCGGGGAGAGGCCGAGCTTGGCGAAGATGTGGCCGATGTGCTTGTGGACGGCGTTGTCGGTGATGACGAGCCGGGCGGCGATCGTGGTGTTGTCCTTTCCCTCGGCCATCAGGGCGAGGACCTCGCGTTCGCGCGGGGTGAGGGCGGCGATCGGGTCACGGGCGTGCCGGGCGGTCAGGAGCTGCCCGATCACCTCGGGGTCCATGACGGTGTCGCCGGCGGCGACCCGTCGCAGGGCGTCGACGAACTCGCTCACCCGGCTGACCCGGTCCTTGAGCAGGTAGCCGATGCCGCCGCGCCCGTCGGAGATCAGCTCGCCCGCGTACTGCTGCTCGACGTACTGGGACAGGACGAGCACGGGCAGGCCGGGCCGGAGGCGCCGGGCCCGGATGGCGGCGTGGATGCCCTCGTCGCGGAAGGACGGCGGCAGCCGTACGTCGACGATGGTGGCGTCCGGGCGGTGCTCGGTGACGGCCGCGACGAAGCCCGGGGCGTCCTGGGCGATCGCGGCGACCTCGATGCCCTTGGCCGTCAGCAGGAGCTCCAGGCCGCTGGACAGCAGCACGTTGTCCTCGGCGATCACGACCCGCATGCGAGGCTCACCGTGATCGTGGTCGGGCCGCCGCCGGGGCTCCGGACGTCGACGGTGCCGTCGAGCGCCAGGACGCGGTGGCGGATTCCGGCGATGCCGGTGCCCCGCGTCTCGTCCGCGCCGCCGACCCCGTCGTCGGTGGCCTCGATCGACAGCCGGTCGCCCTCGCGAGCGACCCGGACGGTGGTCCGGGTGGCCCGGCTGTGCTTGGCGGCGTTGGTGAGCGCCTCGGCGACCGTGAAGTAGGCCACCGTCTCGACCGCGGCCGGGATCGTGCCGAGGTCGCCGACGTCCAGCGTGGTGTCGATCGCCGAGCGGGCCCCGAGGGCGGCCAGCGCCCCGGCGAGGCCGCGGTCGGCGAGGATCGGCGGGTAGATCGTCCGGATCACCGTACGGAGCTCCGCCATCGCCTCCTCGGCGCTCTCGTGCGCCTCCGCCAGCAGCGCGGCCACCGACCGGGGGTCCTCGTCCAGCAGCTCGCGGGCCACGCCCAGCCGCATCGCGATGGCCACCAGCCGGGCCTGGGTGCCGTCGTGCAGGTCGCGTTCGATCCGGCGCAGTTCCGCGCCGTGCGCGTTCATGGCCTCGGCCCGGGTCTCGGTCAGGGCCTCCACCCGCCGCGCCAAGGCCTCGGCGGCCGGCGGGGACAGCAGCGCGACGCAGAGCCGGGCGTGCAGGCGCGCCACCGGGGGCACCAGCCCGTACGTCAGGGCCGCCAGGACGACGGCCTGCGCCGTCCCCAGGGTCAGGGCCGTACCCCAGCCGGACAGCGGGACACCGGCGGCGAACCCGCCCGCGCGGGTGCCGGCGGGCAGCGCCCACCACAGCGGCACCGTGACGGCCGTGGTCAGCGCGTTGCCCGCGCACAGCACGACGGCGAGCCCGAACGCCACGCCGGTCACCACGGAGGCGCCCAGCCACCCGAGGACCCGCCACGGACCGACCCGGACGGGGCCTGACCCCGGAACGCGGAGCAACCGGTCGGCGCGGCGGCGGTGCCAGGACGCCCAGGCACGACCGGCCGTCGGAACGACCAGGACCGGCAGCGCCACCAGCGCGACCACGGCGGTGACCAGGCTCCCCAGCAGATAGCCCAGACCGCGCCACAACTCCGAAAGCCGACCGGCCCCATGGTGGTTCATGCGCGCAAGTCTGAACCATGGGCCCCGGGGCGGGCATTACAGCCCACCACCCTCTTTTCCCACGGGTGGACGGTATCGTCCACGCACCGCGCCCGCACCTAGCGTCAACTCCCATGACGACTCCATCGATTCGTGCCCCTCGGCGACGCGGCCGATCCCTCCGGCGGTACCTGGTGCCGGCCGCCGTCGCGGCCGTGACCCTCTCCACCGGTGCGCCCGGAGGGATGCTTGGCCGCATGGCGCCCGCGGCCCCCGAGCACACCGTCGCCCCGGGCGGCCGCCCGGCGGCGAC
>NZ_JBEXJK010000408.1:0-7118 GCF_040609095.1 Kitasatospora sp. NPDC004799 | reverse complement strand
GGGCGGGGTGTTGTTGCCCTCCCCCGCGGTCGGGGGCGGGGGGGGGGGGCGCCACCCCGCCCGTCCGGGCCGGCTCCACCCACCGCGCCCCCCGGTAGAGTGAGAGCACTCCTCACCGCACAGGAACCGGAGACGGCCATGGCCAGCTACAGCTCCCACAAGGACGACTTCCTCAAGCGGCTGCGCCGCGTCGAGGGCCAGATCCGTGGTCTCCAGCGCATGGTCGAACAGGACACCTACTGCATCGACGTCCTCACCCAGGTCTCCGCCGCCAGCCGCGCGCTCCAGTCCTTCGCGCTCCAACTCCTGGACGAGCACATCGAATGCTGCGTCCGCGACGCCATCGCCGAGGGCGGCCAGGAGGCGAGCACCAAGATCCGCGAGGCCAACCAGGCCATCGCCCGGCTGGTCCGCTCCTGAGCCGCACCGACCCGGAGAACCGTCCAGGACGCCCTCCGGCGGCACATGCCCGCCGGTGGGCGTCCTGTCGTGCGCGTACGGGGTGGGGGTATCCCCGGGGCGTCCCGCCGCGCCACCTCGACGGCGGCACGCGCTGAGGCGCGGGCTGCGCTCAGACGCGGTCGAGCGGGCGGTGCGGGCCGTCCGGCAGTTGGACGGCGACGGTGTCGCCGGGCCGGACCGGGCCGCCGGTGCGGACGATGCCCATGATCCCGGCGCGGCGCACGACCGTGCCGTCCTCGGCGCGGCCGACGACCCGCTTGAGCAGGCCGGGCCGGTAGGCGTCGATCTGGGCGCACGGGTTGCGCAGGCCGGTGACCTCCACCTCGGCCTCCGGGCCGATCCGCAGCACCGCGCCGACCGGCAGGCCGAGCAGGTCCACGCCCTCGGTGGTGATGTTCTCGCCGAGCGCGCCCGGCGCCACGTCGAAGCCCGACTCGGCGAGTTCGGCGAGCAGTTCGCGGTGGATCAGGTGGACCTGGCGCAGGTTGGGCGCGGTCGGGTCCTGGGCGACCCGGGAGCGGTGCCTGACCGTCACCCCGGCGTGCACGTCGCCCTCGACGCCCAGCCCGGCGAGCAGCGTGATGCCCTCCCGGTTCGGCTTGGTGAACGCGTACTCGGCGTTGCTGCTGACTGCCACCACGGTGCCGCTCATGCCGCGAACCCTCCTTGCACACGGACGTTCGAACGATCCGGAAGCATAGTCACCCGTTACGGCCGGCCCTCCGCGTGCGCCCGCTCGTCCGCGCCCGCGAGCCACAAGTACACCGGCGGGAGCGCGAGTTCGATCGCCATCAGCAGCAGCTGGAACCCGTGCGGCCGACCGTCCACCGCGATCGACAGCACCCGCGCGAGGCCGCCCAGCAGCATGACCGCCGCCAGCCACCGCACCGCCCGGGCCGGCACCGGCGCCTGCCGGGCGGCGTGGATCCAGGCCGCGCCGTAGCCGGCGAAGACCGCGCCCATGAAGCGGCCGAAGCTGCCGACCGTCGGGCCGGCGTCCGCGATGCCGGGCATCGCGGCGTTCCCCAGCAGGATGTGGAGGAATCCGATCGCCACGCAGGCGACCCCCATCGTCCACGCGAGCACCCGTAACGCCCTGGCCATGACCCACCCGCCCATCACAGAGGTCCGGTTGACACGCGTCTACCCAGCGTGCGCCCCCACGCTAGCGCGAACAAGTAGACGCGTGTCAAGTAACCTGGCCCGCATGCCAGTCCACGAACGACGCCGCCGGCTCTCCCTCGCCGAGCGACGCGCCCAGCTGCTCTCCGTCGGCGCCCGGCTGTTCGCCGAACGGCCGTACGAGGAGGTGCTGATGGAGGAGGTCGCCGAGCAGGCCGGAGTCTCCCGCGCGCTGCTCTACCGGCACTTCGCGAGCAAGCACGACCTCTTCGCCGCGGTCTACCGGGAGGCCGCCGACGACCTGCTCGCCCGGAGCCGGTTCGATCCGGCCGACTCCCTGGTCGAGCAGCTGCTCGAGGGCATGGACGCCCACCTGGACTACTTCGTCGCCAACCGGCACGCCGTGCTCGCGGCCAACCGCGTGCTGGCCGGGGACCAGGTGATCCAGACCGTCATCACCGAGGAGCTCGACGCGCTGCGCGGCCGGCTGCTCGGCGTCCTCCCGCTCGCGGACGAGCGGGCGCGGCAGGCGGTGTCCCAGGTCCTGCGCAGCTGGCTGGTGTTCGTCCGGGTGCTGGTCATCGACTGGCTGACCGAGGAGACCTGCACCCGCACCGAGCTGCGGGACGCCTGCATCGGCGCCGTACTGGGCGCGCTCCGGCCGCTGCTGCCGGTCGATCCGGCACCCGGGTGGGGGCACCGAGGGCATACCATCGGGGCGTAACGGGAGAAGCGCCGCAAGCGTTCAATTCCCTATGAATATACGACAATTGAGCGCTTCCACGCCGCCCGACCAGCCGGACCGCCGAACCCCGCGAAGGGACCCATGGACTCCGCCACAGCCGACACCCGGCCCCCGCTCCCCCCACTCCACCGGCTCCCCACCACCCCCGCCCAGCCGCCCCACCCCACCACCCTCCCGGACGGCACCCCCGCGTGGCTGATCACCCGCTACCACGACGTCCGGCAGGTCCTCGGCGACCCCCGGGTCACCCGGGCCGACCTGCACGATGTCGGCACCGCGGGCGCCACCGCCGACGTGGCCGCCAACCCGGCCTCCCTGTTCAACCAGGACGGGCCCGCCCACCGCCGGCTGCGCGGCACCGTCCAACGGGCCTTCACCCCGCGCGCCATCGCCGGCTGGCAGCCGTGGGTCGCGGCCGCCGTCCAGCAGTCCGTGGACCGGCTGGTCGCGGCCGGCCCGTCGGCCGACCTGGTGCCCGCGTTCGCCCGGCCGGTGCCGTTCGCCGTCACCACCCGGCTGATGGGGCTCGACGGGGACGGGCCGGACCGCCTGGAGGAGGAGCGGCTGCACCGCTGGACCGTCGCCCTGCTCGCCCAGGGCGGCGAACAGGACGGTGGACAGGCCGGCGAACAGAGCGGCAAGCAGGGTGGCGAGCAGGACGGGGCCGACCACAGCGAGACCCTCGCCGAATTCGGCGCGTTCATGGGCGAGTTGGTCGCCCGCCGGCGCCGCGAGCCCGGCGACGACCTGGTCAGCCGGCTGGTCCGGGCCGCCGACCAGGACGGCGGCGTCCCCGAGGAGTCCCTCGTCTTCCTGGTCGCCGGGCTCACCGCCAGCGGCAACGAGAGCGTCGCCGGGGCCCTCGCCAACGCCCTGGTCTACGTACTCGGCGAGCGCCCCGAGCACTGGCCGCGCCTCGCCGACCCGGACGTCGCCGAACGCACCGCCGAACGGCTGCTGCACTACATCCCGCTCGGCGACGACGAGGCCACCATCCGCCGCACCACCGCGCCGATCGAGGTCGGCGACGTCACCGTCCCGGCCGGCTCGGTCGTCGCCGTCAGCCTCGGCAGCGCCAACCGCGACCCGGCCGTCTACCCCGAGGGCCTGGACGCCGACCTCGGCCTGCCGCTGCCCGCCCCCACCCTCGCCTTCAGCGCCGGCCCGCACTACTGCATCGGCGCCTGGCGGGTCCGCCTGGAGATGCGCGAGTCCCTGCACCGCCTCGCCACCGCCCTGCCGGGCCTGCGCCTCACCGTCCCGGTCGGGGAGCTCGCCTGGCAGCTCGGCGGCACCACCCGGAGCCCGGCCCGCCTCCCGGTGGACTGGTAGCCGGGCCCCGGAAGGCGGGGCGCCCCGCTCGGCGCCAGCCGTCGAGCAGGGCGCCCGACCACCGCGCCCGGCGCCGCCCGGCGGACTCGGAGCGGGCCGCGCCGCTCCTCATGTCCCGGCCGGGCACGGGGAGTTCAGACGAACAGCCCCTCCCCCAGCGTCCCGCCCTCCGGCGCGCCCGGCAGCACGTACGCCACCGCCGAGGCCGTGTGCTCGACGAAGGCGTTGAGGGCGTCGCGCGCGGCCAGCCGGTTCTGGACCCGGGTGAACTGCGCCGGGTCGCGCACGAAGGCGCAGAACAGCAGGCCGCGGTCGCCCGGTCCGTCGTCGTAGCTGTAGCCCCGCCGCAGCATCCGGGAGCCGCCGTCCAGCCGGGGGCTGGAGAGCCGGACGTGCGCGGTGGCGGGGATGACGTACGAGCCGTCCGGGTTCTTGGCGTAGGTGTCCGGCTCGTCGTGCTCCGCCGTGCCGGTGAGCGGGGAGCCGTCGCCGGCCCGGCGGCCCATCACCTGCTCCTGGCGGTCCCCGGGCAGGGCGGCGAAGGCGGCGGTGTCCATCCGGATCCGGCGGTAGACCAGCACCGTCCCGTGCTCGTACGGGCCCGGCGGGCCCCAGACCCACTGCCCGGCGTCCGCGGCGTCCGGGTTCGCCGTGCCGTCCTTGAAGCCGAACAGGTTGCGCGGGGTGGCGCCCCCGGCCGTCCGGGCCAGGAAGCCGGACTGCGTCCACCGCACCGTCGCGCCGGCCGCCCGGCCCGCCGCCTCCACCTGCTCGGCGACCACGGACAGCGGCCAGCGGTCCGCCGCGCACAGCTGGACCAGCAGGTCGCCGCCGCCGCGCGCGGGGTCGAGCCGGTCCCCGGGGAACTCGGGCAGCCCGGGCAGCAGGGCGGGCGGAACGTTCAGCCCCAGCCGGGCGGAGAGGCCGGGACCGACCCCCACCAGGCTGCTGAACCGGGCCGGTCCGCCGTCCCGCAGCCGCGCGTCCGCCGGGTCGGCCCCCGCCGCCCCGGCCAGCACCCCGGTCAGCGCGCCGAGCAGACCGCGCAGGGCGGCCCGCCCGTCCGAGACCGCGGCGGGCGCCAGGTCGAGGGCCAGCAGCTGGGTGGCCGGCTCCTGCGGCGCCGTCACCCCGGCCTGCCGGACGCCGTGGAACGGCACGGCCGGCGGCTCCGGCGGCGGCGCCGTCCGGCCGTGGCCGCCTTCGGCCCGGGAGCCGCCGCGGACGTTCCCGCCGCCCAGGGCCAGCGCCGTGACCCCCGCGCCGAGCCCGGCGGCCACCACCGCCCCGCCCGCGAGCAGCCCCCTGCGATCCACCCCGCCGCTCCGGACGGTCGGTGGCTGGTCCTGCGCCTTTCCGGTTTCGGCATGCATGGGCGACATTGGAGACGATAGAACACGCCGTATGCAACTTTTGACCACACGTCACCTCCCGCCCGGCACCACGCCCTCACCCGGAGCCCGGACCGCCCGGCGCCTGCCCGCGCTGCTCACCGCCGCCGTCCTCGCCCTCACCCCCGCCCTCGCGGGCTGCTCCTCGGGCGGCTCGTCCTCCTCCTCCGATGCCAAGCACCCGGGCGGCACGGTCGTCCGCGTCCCGCAGCACTTCCCGACCATCCAGCAGGCCGTGGACGTGGCCCACGAGGGGGACACCGTGCTGGTCGACCCGGGCACCTACCGGGAGAGCGTGCGCCTCACCAAGCCCCGGATCGTGCTGCGCGGCACCGACCGCAACGGCGTGGTGCTGGACGGCGGGCTGCGGCTGGTCAACGGCATCACCGCCACCGGCCTCGGCTCGGTGGTGGAGAACCTCACCGTGCACGGCTACCTCGCCAACGGCGTGCTGTTCACCGGCGTCACCGACGAGAAGCTCCAGCAGCGCGGCGCCGGCGGCTCCGCCTACGACCCGCTGGACACCGCCCGCTTCCCGGTCGTCCAGGGCTTCCGGGCGACCGGCGTCACCTCGTACAACAACGGCCTGTACGGCATCTACGCCTTCGACGCCCGCGGCGGCGTCATCGAGGACTCGTACGCCTCCGGACAGGCCGACTCCGGCATCTACGTCGGCCAGTGCAAGCCCTGCGACACCCTGGTGCGCGGCAACACCGTCGAGCGCAACGCCGTCGGGATCGAGCTCACCAACGCCTCCGACGGGGTCACCATCGTCGGCAACCGGATCAACGCCAACCGGGTCGGCGTCACCGTCAACTCCAACGACCTCGAAGCGCTCGCCCCGCAGCACGGCGCGGTGATCGCGGGCAACGTCGTCACCGACAACAACGCCTCCGACACCCCCCAACAGGCCGACGGCGCCTGGGGCATCGGCATCGGGATCGGCGGCGGCACGGCCAACCAGGTGCAGCGCAACCTGGTCCGGGGCAACCGCGCGGCCGGCATCCTCGTCACCGACCCGCCGGGGCACCCGGCGAGCGGCAACCGGGTCGAGGGCAACCGGACCACCGGCAACGGCACCGACCTGGTGCTGGCCTCCGTCGACCCGGCCAACTGCTTCACCGGCAACCAGCCGGCCGTGCAGAGCCCGGACGGCCTGGAGACGCTGGCCGACTGCGCCGCCCAGGGCCGCACCGCCCCGCCCTTCGGCCGCACCAGCCCGGTCCAGGCGCCGCCCGGCATCCCGTTCAGCCAGGTGCCCGCGCCGCCCGCGCAGCCCTCGCTGCCGGACCCGAACGCGCCCGGCCGCCCGGCCGTCGACCTGCCTGGGCCGGTCGACCCCGGCGCCTACCCGCTGCCGGATTCGGCGGACGCCGTCCCGAAGCACTGAGCCCCGGAGGACCCCGCCCGCCGTCCGGCCCGGCGGCGCGGTCCGGCCGTGCGGCATCATCGGTGCGACCGTACGGTGATCCGGCTGCCCGCCGGGAGGGGGCCGCGCCCGATGCCCGACAGCTGCACCACCGAACTGGTCCTTGGCTGCACCGTCCTGCTGGGCGCCTCCGTCCAGCGGCTGGCCGGCGTCGGCTTCGCCCTGGTCGCCGCGCCCGTCCTGGTCCTGCTGCTCGGGCCGGGCGACGGCGTCACGCTGTCCAACCTCGCCGCCGGCGCCATCAGCGCCGTGGGCCTGCTGGGGAGTTGGCGGCGGGTGCGGCTGACGGCGATGCTGCCGCTGACCCTCGCCGCGGCCTGCACCGTGCCGGCCGGGGTCCTGGTCGCGGCGGCGGTGCCGGCGCCCTGGCTGCTCGTCGGCATCGGCGCGCTGGTCAGCCTGGCCGCCCTGCTGGTGCTGCGCGGGGCCCGGGCGGCCGCGCTGCGCGGGGTCGGGGGGGCCCCGGGGGGGGGGGCCCCCCGGCGGGGCCGCGCCCGCGGGGGGGGGCGCGGGGGGGGTCGGGGGGGGGTTAATTGGTGGGTCGGGGGGGGGGGGGGGGGGGTGAGGATCGCGGCATGGGCGATTCGGACGGGGCCGTGTTCCTGACGACTGACCGGTTGGTGCTGCGGCGCTTCAC
>NZ_JBEXJK010000407.1:0-7137 GCF_040609095.1 Kitasatospora sp. NPDC004799 | reverse complement strand
GGGGCCGCCGTTCCGGCCCCGCCGAGCGCTTCACCCCGGCCGTCGCGCCCACCGCGACCGCCCGTCCTACCGCCCGTTCCGCCCGTTCCGCCCGCCGAGGCAGCGCCCCGGACCCGCACCGAGCACGCCCGTTCCCGAGCACGGAGAGCACACCATGACATCCGCCGCCGAGCCCGCGGCACCGTACGCCGGGGCGCCGCGCCAACCCGAGCACGGGCCCGACCAGGACGTCCCGCGCACCATCACCGCCCCCGCGACCCCGGGCGACCGGGTGTTCCGCGGCGTGCTGCGACTGGCCGGCCTCTCGGTCTTCGCGATCATGGGACTGATCGCCTTCTTCCTGGTCCTGCGCGGCACCGACGCGCTGCGCGCCGTCGGCTGGTCCTTCCTGACCGAGCAGAAGTGGCAGACCGCCGCCCACAACTTCGGCATCGCCGCCGTCCTGCCCAACGGCCTGCTGATCGCGGTGATCGCGCTGGTCATCGCCGTCCCGGTGGCGCTCGGCACCGCGATCTTCATCTCCGAGTACGCGCCGGTGCGGCTGCGCGCCGCGCTGATATCGCTGGTCGACCTGATGGCGGCGATCCCCAGCATCGTCTACGGCCTGTGGGGCCTGTTCTTCCTCCAGCCGCGGATCATCGGCTTCGTCCGCTGGACGGCCAACCACCTGGGCGACACCCTCCCCTTCCTCAAGGTGCGCATCGGGGACATCGCCACCTCGTACACCTCCTCGACCTTCATCGCCGGCGTGGTGGTCTCGCTGATGATCATCCCGATCGTCACCTCGCTCAGCCGGGAGGTCTTCTCCCAGGCCCCGCAGGGCGAGCGGGAGGGCGCGTACGCGCTGGGCTCCACCCGCTGGGGGATGGTCCGCGCCGTCGTTCTGCCGTTCGGCCGGGGCGGCGTCATCGGCGCCGTGATGCTGGGCTTCGGCCGCGCGATGGGCGAGACCATCGCCGTCGCGCTGATCATCTCGCCGAGCTTCAAGGCCATCACCCACGTCCTGGAGAACGGCGCCAACTCGATCTCCGCGCTGATCGCGCTGCGCTTCGGCGAGTCGGACCCGCTGTCGCTCTCCGCGCTGATGGCCGCCGGCCTGGTGCTGTTCGCGCTCACCCTGCTGGTCAACGTGCTGGCCGGGGTCGTCATCAACCGCTCGCGCTCCGGCGCCACGACGGCGGACTGAGCATGACGCACCCCCGATCCGCCCGCTGGGCGAGCCGCCGCCCGAACCGTGAAGGGACCATCCGATGACCACGCTCGACCTGCCGCCGGTCACGGCCCCGGGGCCCGCCGGCGGGCCCGCGCCCGCCGGCCCCGCCGCGGCCGCCGCCCCGGCCCCCGAGAGGAAGCTCCGGATCGGCGGCGTCACCCGCGATGACGTCCTCACCGTGGCGGGCGCCGCGGCCGGCTCGCTCGCGCTGGACTGGGTGCTGTACGAGCGGGTGCTGCCGTTCAGCGGCGCCTTCGGCTTCCTGGTCTGCTGGTACCTGCTCTTCCTGGCCGGCTACGTCCTGCTCGGCCGGCTCCAGTGGGACCCGATGATGGTGCGCGACCGGCTGGTCGCCGTGCTCGCCTGGAGCTCCGGGCTGCTGGTGGTCGCGCTGATCGCCGACCAGATCGGCTACGTGGCCAGCCGCGGCTGGCAGGCGGCCCAGCACCTCAACTTCTTCACCGAGTCGATGGAGCACACCGGCCCGCTCGACCCGCTCACCTCCGGCGGCGCGCTCAACGCGATCGTCGGATCGCTCGAACAGCTCGGCCTGGCCACGCTGTTCGCCGTTCCGCTGGGCATCGCGGCGGCCGTCTTCATGTCCGAGGTCGGCGGCCGGCTGGCCCGCCCGGTGCGCACCCTGGTCGAGGCGATGACGGCGCTGCCCTCCATCGTGGCCGGCCTGTTCATCCTCGGCGTCGTGATCATCACCTTCGGCTTCGAGAAGAGCGGCTTCGCGGCCTCGCTCGCGCTCACCGTGATGATGATGCCGATCGTCACCCGGGCCGCCGAGGTGGTGATCCGGCTGGTGCCCGGCACCCTGCGCGAGGCCTCGTACGCGCTCGGCGGCAGCCAGTGGCGCACGGTGTGGAACGTGGTGCTGCCCACCGCCCGGCCCGGTCTGGTGACCGCCGTGGTGCTCGGCATGGCCCGCGGCGTCGGCGAGACCTCGCCGGTGCTGCTCACCTCCGGCTTCACCTCGCAGTTCAACGGCAACCCCTTCGAGGGGCACCAGGTCTCGCTGCCGCTCTACATCTGGAACTACGTCAAGCAGCCGTACGAGAACATGATCGCGCGCGGCTTCGCGGCCGCCCTGACCCTGATGGTCATCGTGCTGGTCCTCTTCGTCACCGCGCGCGTGCTCGGCGGCCGCCGGCCCGGGCAGCTGACCCGGGCCCAGAAGCGCCGGATCGACCGGGACGCCCGCCGCCTGGAGACCGCCGCCGTCGGCGCGCCCGCCCGCCCGTACCGCCTCCGGCCGCGGGCGCAGAACTGATGTCCCGCCCAACCACCCTCCGTACCCGAGGAGTTCCCATGTTCCGGGAGGCCGCAAGGCGCTCCATGGCCCGGCTGCTGGCAGGGGCGATGTCCCTGTCGCTCGCCACGGCCTCCCTGCTGATCGGGCAGACCCCGGCCCACGCGGCCTCCGTCTCGCTGAGCGCGGACGGCTCCAGCTGGGCCGGCCCCGCGATCGACCAGTGGCGGCAGGACGTGTCCCCGCAGGGCATCCAGATCAACTTCAACCCGGTCGGCTCGGCGGCCGGCCGCACCCAGTGGTCGATCGGGCAGGACGACTTCACCGCCTCCGACGTGCCGTTCCGCTCCACGCCGGACACCGGCCTCGGGCAGTCCGGCCACGCGAACGGCGGCGGCGACCGGGAGAACCCGGTCTACGGCTTCTCCTACGTGCCGATCACCGCGGGTGGCACCACCTTCATGTACAACCTGGTCGTCGGCGGCAAGCAGGTCCGGGACCTGCGGCTGTCCCCGCAGACCGTGGTGGACATCTTCACCGGCAAGATCACCAACTGGAACGACCCGAAGATCGCCGCCGACTACGGCAAGGCGCTGCCCAACCTGCAGATCACCCCGGTGATCCGCTCCGACGGCTCCGGCGCCACCGCGCAGTTCACCCGCTGGATGTCGCACACCCACAAGGCCCAGTGGGACGCCTACTGCACCTCGGTCAATGGGGTGAGCTGCGGCGACTACACCGAGTTCTTCCCGCCGTCCGGCCGGATGGTCGCGCAGAACGGTTCCGACGTGGTGGCCGGCTACATCAAGTCCCCGGGCAACGTCGGCACCATCGGCTACGACGAGTACGCCTTCGCCAAGCGCAGCAACTGGCCGGTCGTGAAGGTGCTCAACGCGGCCGGCTACTACGCGCTGCCGACCGCCTCCAACGTCGCCGTCGCGCTCACCGCGGCCAAGATCCGCGGCGTGGACGACGACACCCCGGCGAACGACCCGAACTACCTGCAGCAGAACCTCGACGGCGTCTACACCATGAACGACCCGCGCGCGTACCCGATCTCCAGCTACAGCTACCTGATCGTGCCGCGCGCCGGGGCCGCCAACCCGCCGCCGCCGCGCTTCAACAACGACAAGGGCTCCGCGCTCAGCCGCTTCCTCTCCTACGTCCTGTGCGAGGGCCAGGGCAAGGCGGACGACCTCGGCTACTCGCCGATCCCGCGCGGCCTGGTCCGCGGCGGCCTGCTGCAGACCAGGTCCATCCCGGGCAACGCCAGCCCGGTCGACCCGAACACCCTCTCCAACTGCGCCAACCCGACCTTCAACGCGGCCGGGGAGCTGACCGTCCTCAAGAACGCCCCGATGCCCAGCCCCTGCGACAAGGCGGGCTCCCCGCTGGACTGCACCGTGCAGAACGGCCAGCCGGTCAAGACCGGTGCGGGCGCGGGCGGTTCGGGCGGCGCGGCCGGCGGTTCCGGCGGTGCGGCGGGCGGTTCCGGCGGCACCGGCGGCGGGTCCGGGGGCACAGGGGGCGGCACCGGCTCCGGCGGCGCCGCGGGCGGCACCGGTACGGGCGGCGCGGGCGCGGCCGGCGGGGCCGGCGACCCGAACGCCGCCGGCGGTGCGGCCGCCGGTGACCCGAACGCGCCCGGTGCCGGCGACGGCGCCGAGGACGTGGTCGACCCGCAGACCGGCCAGGTGGTCGCCCGCGGCCGCGGCGGTGCCACCGAGGTGGCGGCCGACGTGGTCGAGGTCAGCGGCAGGCCCGAGGACTGGACGCTGTCCTCGCTCACCGCGCTGGAACTGCTCGCGGTGGTGCTCGTCCCGCCGCTGCTCGGCCGCCGGCTGCTGCGCCGCCGCAACGGCTCGGGCGGTGCCTCGTGACCGCCCCGGTGCTGGAGAAGCCGGCGGCGCCCGCCGCTCCGGCGGGCCCGGCGGCCCCGGCCGCGCCCGCCGCCGCGGCCCGGCCGGCCGTCTCCCCCGGGCGGCGGCGGTTCCTCCAGGGCGCCTGGGCGGTCAGCCTGGCGGCCGCGCTGGTGCTCGGCTTCGTCGGGTACCTGTTCACGCTCTCGCACGTCCAGCAGAAGCACTACCAGTCCACCGGGTACAAGACCTTCCGCGACCAGCTGGCCCGGGCGGTCGCCCCGACCGGCGCGGCCGCCGACGGCGCCCCGGTGGCGCTGCTGGACATCCCGGCGATCGGCCTGCACCAGGCCGTGGTGGTCGAGGGCACCACCGGCCGGGACCTGATGCGCGGCCCCGGCCACCGCCGGGACACCGCGCTGCCCGGCCAGCGCGGGGTCGCCGTGGTCTTCGGCCGCGGCGCCACCTTCGGCGCGCCGTTCGCCGAGCTGTCCCGGCTCCGGGTCGGCGACCGGATCGAAGCCACCACCGGCCAGGGGAAGTTCACCTACACCGTCAACGCGTACGGCGACGGCGACCACCCGATCGCCGACCCGGCCCGCAACCGGATGGTGCTGGTCACCGGCGACTCCGACTGGATCCCCGGCTCCACCGTGGTGATCGGCGCCCGGCTGGAGGGCGAGCCGGCGCGGAACCCCGGCGGCCGGCCCGCGACCGTCCCGTACGACAAGGCGCTGGCCGCGGACAAGGGCGCGCTGGCCACGCTCCAGCTGTGGTCGCTCGGCCTGCTCGGCGCGGTGGCCGGCGCCCTGGTGCTGGCCCGGTACTGGCGGCGCTCGGCCGCGTACCTGAGCCTCGCGCCGGTGGTCGGCGCGCTGCTCTGGGCGGTCTACGAGAACGCCGCCGCCCTGCTGCCCAACCTCTACTGACGCGCGCCCGGAGGACCGTTCCGATGACCGACGCACCACTGACCGACACCCCGCCGGCCGACCCCTCGGCGGCCGACACCCTCACCCTCCCCGCCGCCGCCCCCGCCCCGTCCGCCGGCGGGCGGCCGGCGGACGGCCGCCCCGGCCCCGGCGGCGAGCCGCTCGCCGGGCTGGCGACCCGGGACGTCTCCGCCTGGTTCGGCAGCCGCAAGGTGCTGGAGCGGGTCTCCCTGGCGATGCCGGCCGGCGAGGTCACCGCGCTGATCGGCCCGTCCGGCTGCGGCAAGTCCACCTACCTGCGGATCCTCAACCGGATGCACGAGATGGTGCGCGGCGCCGCCCTCGCCGGCGAGGTGCTGCTGGACGGGGACGACGTCTACCGGCCCGGGCGCCGGCCCGCCGAGGTGCGGCGCCGGATCGGCATGGTGTTCCAGCGGCCCAACCCGTTCCCGGCGATGTCCATCCAGGACAACGTCTCCAGCGGGCTCAAGCTGGCCGGGATCAAGGTGTCCAGGGAGGAGCGCCAGCACCTGGTGGAGACCAGCCTGCGCCGGGCCGGGCTCTGGGACGAGGTCTCCACCCGGCTGCACACCCCGGGCGGGGCGCTCTCCGGCGGCCAGCAGCAACGGCTGTGCATCGCACGGTCGTTGGCCGTCTCGCCGGACGTCCTGCTGATGGACGAGCCGTGCTCCGCGCTCGACCCGACGTCCACCCGGCGGGTCGAGGAGACCATCGCCGAGCTGCGCGGGCGGCTCACCATCGTGATCGTCACCCACAACATGCAGCAGGCCCAGCGCGTCTCGCAGACCTGCGCGTTCTTCCTGGCCACCCACGACACCCCGGGGCGGATCGTCGAGGCCGGGCCGACCGAGCAGGTCTTCGGCAGCCCGCGCGACCAGCGGACCTCGGACTACGTCAACGGCCGCTTCGGGTAGCGAGACCTCGGCCTCAGCGGCCGAGCAGCTCCTCCAGCACCGCCGCGACGCCGTCCTGCTCGTTGCTCACGGTGTGCAGCGGCACCGCCGCCAGCACCTGCGGGTGCGCGTTGGCGACGGCGTACGCGGTGCCGGCCCAGGCCAGCATCTCCAGGTCGTTCGGCATGTCGCCGAAGGCCACCACCTCGCTCCGGTCGATCCCGCGCCCGGCGCACCAGCGGGCCAGCGAGCTGGCCTTGGTGACGCCGGGCGCGCTGATCTCCAGCAGCGGGATCGCCGCGGAGCGGGTGATCTCGGCCAGGTGCCCGGCCGCCTCCCGGGCCTCGGCGAGGAACTTGTCCGGGTCGAGGTCCGGGTGCTTGGCCAGCAGCTTGAACAGGCCCCGGACCGGCCCGCCGGCCCCCAGCAGCTCCTCCGCCGGGCCGACCGCGTGCTCCAGCTCGTCGCCCCACATCGGCACCGCGTAGCCGGCCTCGCGGGCCCAGCCCCCCGGGTGCTCGAAGGCGAACGCGGTGCCGGGCAGCTTGGCCCGCAGCGCCTCGACCACCGCCAGGGTGGTCTCCACCGGCAGCGGGAAGGTCTCCAGCAGCTCGCCGCGCCGCACGTCCACCACCGCGGCGCCGTTCGAGCAGATCGCCACCCCGTGGCCGCCGATGTGCGGGCTCACCTGCTGCATCCAGCGCGGCGGCCGCCCGGTCACGAACACCACCTGCACCCCGGCCGCCTCGGCCGCCGCCAGCGCCGCGGCGGTGCGGTCGGTGACGGTGCCGCCGGAGCAGAGCAGGGTGCCGTCCAGGTCGGTGGCGATGAGGCGGGGCGCGGTACGGGGTTCGGTCACCGGTCCATCTTCGCCCATCGGCGCGGCCGGGGCACCGCTGCGGTGCCGCGTGGGCGTGATGTACCACGACTACGCGACCACGCTGCCCGCCGTCCCGGCCGGGGTGGA
>NZ_JBEXJK010000406.1:0-7138 GCF_040609095.1 Kitasatospora sp. NPDC004799 | reverse complement strand
GCCGCCCGCGCACCACGCGCGGGCCGCTCGGCGACCGGCGGCAGGGTGCCCTTGAGCGGCCCCCACTCGTTCGGGTCCGGCACACCGGCCGGCTGCATCTTGCGCCGGGCCGGCCCGCCGCCGTGGTCCGACTCGCCCGGCTCCTTGGCGCCCGGCCAGTCCTTGGCGACCCGGGCCGCCAGCACGAACTCCTTGCGCAGCGGGTTCCCCTCGAAGCCGTCCGGCAGCAGCAGGGTGGCCAGGTAGGGGTGCCCGGGGAAGTCGATGCCGAACATCTCGTGGGTCTCGCGCTCGTGCCAGGCGGCACCCGCGTACACCGGGACGGCGGTCGGCAGCGCCGCCGCGTCGCGCGGCACCCGGGTGCGCAGCGCGAGGTGCCGCACGCCGGGCGCCTCGACGGCGGCCAGGTGCGCGACCACGGAGAAGCCCTCGGCCAGCTCGTCGACGGCGCTCAGCCAGTCGAAGAAGCCCAGGCCCAGGACGTCCCGGGCGTTGGTGAGCGCCTCGACCCAGTGCTCGGCCGGGACGTCGACGGTGATCAGCCCGTACGCCTCGGCGCCGGTCGCCCACTCCCCGACCGACGCCGCGTACTGCTCGGCGGACGTCACGAGACCCCTCCCTCGGTCGAAGAACCGGCCGACGGCCCCGCCACCAGCGGGCGGCGCAGGGCCGACGCGGGCGCGGTGTAGCGGTCCGGCAGGGACTCGGCGGCGATCTTCTCCTGGAGCTTGAGGATGCCCTGGAGCAGCGCCTCCGGCCGCGGCGGGCAGCCGGGCACGTAGACGTCCACCGGGATGATCTGGTCCACGCCCTTGGTGACCGAGTACGAGTCCCAGTACGGGCCGCCCGAGTTGGAGCAGGCGCCGAAGGAGATGACGTACTTCGGCTCGGGCATCTGCTCGTAGAGCCGCTTCACGGCCGGCGCCATCTTGTCGGTGACCGTCCCGGAGACGATCATCAGATCAGCCTGACGGGGTCCGGGTGCGAACGGGATGACACCCATACGGATGAAGTCGTGCTTGGCCATGGACGCGGCGATGAATTCGATCGCGCAGCAGGCCAGCCCGAAGTTGAAGCACCAGAGGCTGTAGCGGCGCCCCCAGTTGAGCACCACCTTGACCGGGTCCGGCGCGAGCCGGGCCAGCGGGCCGATGCCGCGGCGCTCGACGGCGCCGGGGCGCGCGGGGTCCGGCAGGCCGAGCGGGACGGGACCGCCCTGCGCGCCGCCGTGCGAGTGGGAGTGCGTCACGTCCATTCCAGAACGCCCTTCTTCCAGGCGTAGAGCAACCCGACCGCGAGGAAGCCGATGAACAGGAACATCTCGATCAGCGTTCCGGCGCCGTACCCGGCGGAGGCGAAGACGGTCGCCCAGGGGAACAGGTAGATCGCGTCGACCGCGAAGATCACGTAGAGGAAGGCGTACACGTAGTAGCGGATCTGGGTGTGCGCCCAGTCCTCGCCCACCGGGTCCACCCCGCACTCGTAGGCGAGGAGTTTCTCGGGCGAGTACACCACGGGCCGCAGCAGCCGGTTGGCGGTGAACGCCACGGCGACGAAGAGCACCCCGACGACGGCCAGCAGGCCCATCGCGGCGTACGCGTCGAAGTAGCCGCTGCCGACCGCCGGGTCGGCCGCGGCGACCGCCGCGCGCTTCCCCTCCATGCCTTCGCCTCCACCTCGGCCGTGAACCCACCCTCAGGACAGTTCTACGACGTTTACTCTTACGGGCCTAACGCTGGCCAAAGCGTGAGTCTAAGGGGCCCGCTCCGGTCCGCCCGAACCCTGCCCGATCCGCAAGACGACCGGTGGACACCCCGGCGGAGGTCCGGCGGACGGGCCCGGGGGTGGGGTTAACCCCCGGCCGGGAAGATGTATCACCCCCATGGCCTCCACCGCCCCCGGTTCGGGAAGCTTGGTCCAGCCGCACGACGAAGAGGGACGGTAGATCCGGATGAAGCCGCTGCACCGCGCCGTGGACGCCATCAAGGAGCAGGACGCTCGGATGGAGCGTCCGCCGCTGTACGGCACGAGGATGTGGCACCAGGCCGGCCGGCTGCTGTTCAACCTGCCGCTCGGCATCTTCGGCTTCCTGGTGGCCGTGACCACGCTGTCGGTCGGCCTGGGCCTGTCGATCACCGTGATCGGCCTGCCGCTGCTGGCCGGCGGGCTGGCCGCCTCGCGCTACCTGGGCGCGTACGGCCGACAGCGGGCCCGGGCGGCGTACGGCTCCGAGATCGACGAGCCGGAGCCGGTGAAGCCGCGCCGTCCGGGGATCGTCGGCTACACCATCGCCCAGCTCACCGACCTGCTGAACTGGCGCTCGGCGCTCTACAACGTGCTGATGCTGCCCTGGGGCGTGCTCAGCTTCTCGCTGACCCTAATCTCGGTGATCGCGCTCTGGCCGGTGCTGCCCTGGGTGGTCCGCGGGCTCGCCGCCACCGACCGCATCCTGATCGAGTCGCTGCTCTTCCCCGGCGCCCTGGCCGAGCGGGTGCGCGAGCTGGAGGACGACCGCGGCACCGTGGTCGACACCGCCGCCGCCGACCTGCGCCGGATCGAGCGCGACCTGCACGACGGGGCCCAGGCCCGGCTGGTCGCGCTGGCGATGGACCTCGGCATGGCCAAGGAGCGGCTGCGCGAGGTGGAGAGCGAGGACGACATGGCGGCCGCCACCAGGATGGTCGACAACGCCCACGGCGAGGTGAAGCTGGCCCTCCAGGAGCTGCGCGACCTGGCCCGCGGCATCCACCCGGCGGTGCTCACCGACCGCGGCCTGGACGCCGCGCTGTCCTCGGTCGCCGCCCGCTGCACCGTCCCCGGCGGGGTCCGGGTGAACGTCGACCTGGCCGGCCCGGACGGGCAGCCCGAGCGCCCGGACTCGGCGGTCGAGGGCATCGCCTACTTCACCGTCAGCGAGCTGCTGACCAACGTCTCCAAGCACGCCGGCGCCCGCTCCGCCTCGGTCGAGGTCTGGCGCTCGGACGACCAGCTGATGGTGCTGGTCCAGGACGACGGCAAGGGCGGCGCGGCCCCCTACCCGGGCAGCGGCCTGGCCGGGCTGGCCGAGCGGATCCGCGCGGTGGACGGGGTCTTCCTGGTGGACAGCCCCGAGGGCGGCCCGACCACCGTCACCGTCGAGCTGCCCTGGCGCACCCGCGCCGCCCGCCGCTGACCGCGCCCCGCCCGGGCACCCACGGGAACACCAGGGCGCCGGGACCTCGTCGAGGCGGGACGAGGTCCCGGCGCCGGTCCGGTACGGCACCCGGCCCGCTGAACCCTTGCGCGGCGTGCGGCCCGGCGTCCCCGTACCGGCGTTCGGTGCGGCTTCCCGCGGTACGGCTCGATTCGGTACGGCCCGCTACGGCGCCTGCAGCTCGCCGAGGGTGACCTCGGCGGTCCTGGTGCCGCCGTCCCGGGTGTAGGTGACGGTGACCTTGCTGCCCGGGGTGAGCGAGGCGAGCGCGGTGGTGAGCGCGTTCAACGAGTCCACCTGGGTGTCGCCGATCCTGGTGATGACGTCGCCGGCCTGGAGCCCCGCCGAGGCCGCCGCCCCGCCCGCGGTGACCGCCACGATGACCGCGCCGGCCGGCTGGAACTGCTGGTTGAAGCTGGTCCGGGCGGTGATGCCGAGCGCGGCCCGGCCGGAGTTGGTGACCTTGCCCTGCTTGATCAGCTGGTCGGCGATGTTGGTGATGGTGCTGGCCGGGATGGCGAAGCCGATGCCGGGGGCGGCCGCGCCGTTGGTCTGCGGCTCGGTCGCGGCGAGCGTGTTGATCCCGATCACCTTGCTGTCCAGGTTCACCAGCGCGCCGCCGCTGTTGCCCGGGTTGATCGCCGCCGAGGTCTGCACCATGTTGCCGATGGTGGCGCCCGGCGAGCCGGGGCCCTGGGGTTCGGTGACGGTCCGCCCGGTGGCCGAGACGATGCCCTGGGTGACGCTGCTGGAGAGCCCCAGCGGACTGCCCATGGCGAGGGTGATCTGGCCGAGCTGGACCTTGCCCGAGTCGCCGAAGCTGGCCGGCTTGAGGCCGCTCGGCGGCTTGGTCAGCCGGATCACCGCGAGGTCGGAGTCGGGGTAGCTGCCGACCAGCTCGGCGTCCAGCGTCGTGGTGCTGTTGGCGAGGGTCACCGTGAAGGTCTTCGCGGAGCCGATCACATGGGCGTTGGTGACGATGTCGCCCTTGTCGTCGTAGACGATCCCGGAGCCGAGGCTGTCGCCGGTGGTGATCTGCACCACGGAGGGCAGCACGTCGGCGATCACCGTCTGGTAGGCCTCCTGCAGCTGGGTCGCGCCGTTCGACTGGCCGGACGTCGCGGAGGCCCGGGTGGCGCCGGAGGCCGAGGGCGAGGTGGTGGCGGCGACGGTGGCCGAGGAGGACGAACCGCTGCTGCACCCGGCCAGCGCCAGCGCGGCCGTCACCGCGACCGCGACCGCCCCCGGCAGCCGTCCGGCCCCCGCCTTCGGACCGGTCCGCCGCGATCCGGCGGGCAGGGGACGGGCGTGTTCCTCGTAACGGCTCACCTGGTGGCCTCCGATTCGTCACCGCGCCGAGCGGCGCGGGCCTGAACGCACGGAAATCCTTGTCAGCTTTTCACCGTTTTGTCCGCTTTGCGGTCCCGACTCGCCCGAACGTGGGGAGTTCGAGGGCAGACCCTAGGATCGGCACATGACTTGGTTGATCACCGGCGGTGCCGGATACATCGGCGGACACGTCGTCCGACAGCTGCTCGACGCCGGGGAGCGCGTCGCCGTCCTGGACGACCTCAGCACCGGCGACGCCTCCCGGCTGCCGGCCGGCGTCCCCCTGATCGAGGGCTCCACCCTGGACCGCGCCGCCCTGGACGCCGCGATCCGCGAGCACGGCGTCGAGGGCATCCTGCACTTCGCCGCCAAGAAGCAGGTCGGCGAGTCCGTCGAGCAGCCCTTCCTGTACTACCGCGAGAACATGATCGGCCTCCAGACCGTCCTGGAGGCCGCCGCCGAGGGCGGGGTGAAGCGCTTCCTCTTCTCCTCCTCCGCCGCGGTCTACGGCATGCCGGACGTCGACCTGGTCACCGAGTCCACCCCGTGCGACCCGATGAGCCCGTACGGCGAGACCAAGCTGGCCGGCGAGTGGCTGGTCGCCGCGGCCGGCAAGGCCTACGGCATGTCCACCGTGGCCCTGCGCTACTTCAACGTGGCCGGCGCCGCCTCCCCCGAGCTCTCCGACGCCGGGGTGTTCAACCTGATCCCGATGGTCTTCGAGCGGCTCACCGCCGGCCAGGCCCCGCGGATCTTCGGCGACGACTACCCGACCCCGGACGGCACCTGCGTCCGCGACTTCATCCACGTCTCCGACATCGCCTCGGCGCACGTGGCGGCCGCCAAGCGGATGGCCGCCGACCCGGCCGGCGCGACCTCCCTGGTGCTGAACATCGGCCGCGGCGAGGGCGTCAGCGTCAAGGAGATGCTGGAGGTGATCGGCAAGGTCACCGGCTACGACACCGCCGCCGAGGTGACCCCGCGCCGCGCCGGCGACCCGGCCCGGGTGGTGGCCTCCGCCGACCTGATCCACCGCGAGCTGGGCTGGACGGCCCGCCACGACGTGACCGAGATGGTCTCCTCCGCCTGGGACGGCTGGTGCAGCCGCCACCCCGGGGCCCGCAGGGCCTGATCCGGCGGCGCCGGCACGGCGGTGTCCGCCCCGCGGTTCAGCGGGCGGGCACCGCCGTGCCGTAGAAGGCGTCCAGCGCGTACACGCAGCGGTCCTTGGAGCCGACGAAGACCCGGCCGCCGACCGCCACCGGCGAGCCGGTGAGCTCGCCCTTGGTGCCGAGCTCCCAGCGCAGCTGACCGCTCGCCAGGTCCAGGGTGTGCAGCGAGTGGTCCCGGCTGCCCAGGTGGACCAGGCCGTCGGCCACCGCCGGGGAGCCGACGATCTCGCCGCGGGCGGTGTAGCGCCAGCGCTCCCGGCCGGTGGCCGCCTCGAAGGCGTACAGCACCTCGCCGTTGCCGACCAGCACCATGCCGTCCGAGACCACCACCGGGTCGGCGCCCTGGCGGCGGCCGGTGACCCCGCGCCAGCGGTCCAGGCCGGTGGCCGCGTCCAAGGCGTACACCGTGCCCAGGTAGTCGGCCACGTAGACCGCGTCGGCGTCCAGGGCGGGCGGGGTGAACAGCACCACCGGGGCCTCGAAGCGCCAGCGCTCGGCCCCGCTGGCCGCGTCCAGCGCGTACACCCGGGTGCCGGCCGACACGTACAGCACGCCGCCGCGCTCGACCGGGTGCGAGGGAACGTCCTCCCCGACCGGGAAGGACCAGCGCAGGCCCGCGCCGCGCGGGTCGACGCAGCGCAGCCGCCCGCCGCCGTAGTAGTAGGCGGCGCCGCCCACCAGGACCGGGCCGGACTGCGGGTTCTCGAAGTCCTGCTGGGCGTCGTCGGCGCGCCACAGCTCGGCGCCGTTGGCGGCCGAGCGGAGCTGGACGCCGCCGCCCCTGATGCCGCAGCAGAGCACGCCGTCGGCGGCGGCGAGCGAGTAGACCCAGCCGTCCAGCGAGGTGCGCCACCGCTCGGTGCCGTCCGCGGTGTCCACGGTGTACAGGTGCGGGCCGTCCGCGGCGTGCACCCGGCCGGCGTCCACCGCGAGCGCCCAGGCGACGTCCCGGGTCTTGTAGCGGCGCTCGCCGGAGGCGATGTCCAGCGCGTGCACCTCGAAGCTGGAGACGAAGAGCGTGCCGTCGGCGACCACCGGGGTGCCCCAGACGTCGTTGGACATCCGGAACCGCCAGGGGCGCCAGCGGGCGACCGGCGGGGGCGGCGGGGTGGGCGCCCGGCGGACCCAGTCGGTCGTGGCCGGGGCGGTGTTCGGGCCGGGCTGCTCGTACTCGGCCCGCGGCCCCGGGCCTATCCGCACCGAGGCACCGGACAGCTGCACCTCGACGGAGCCGCCGGACGGCGCCCGGTGCTTGTTCGGGGAGGCGATCTTCGCGGTCGGGATCTCGGCGTCCGAGCCCGGAGCCGGCCGGGGCGGGCTGTGCACCGGCCCGGCCGGCGGCTGCGCGTGCCGCCCCGCGTTGGTGCGCGGGTCGGCCGGCCGGCGCCGACGTGTTCATCGGCGTCTCCGGCGGCACCGTGCCGGAGGAGGTCGTCGCGACCAT
>NZ_JBEXJK010000405.1:0-7159 GCF_040609095.1 Kitasatospora sp. NPDC004799 | reverse complement strand
GGCCGCGCCGCCCGGCGGCGCGGGACCTCAGAATGAAGGACAACTCAACTCCTTTTCCGCCCGGGGACGTTGAGGGGTCCCGGGCCTGGTCGAAGGGGACGGGGTCAGGGTGCCCCGGAACGGCGCTCAGCGCACCCGGCGCGCGAACGCCCGGACGTCGCCGACGAACAGCCCGGGCTCCTCCAGCGCCGCGAAGTGCCCGCCGCGCTCGAACTCGGACCAGTGGGCGAGGGTCGGCAGGATCCGCTCGGCCCACCGCCGGATCGGCCGGACGGCGTCCTCCGGGAAGACCGCCACCCCGACCGGCGCGGCGAGCTGCCACGGGCCGGCCCAGGTGGCGATGAACTCGGAGTCCAGCCGGTTGGACTCGTAGTAGAGCTGGGCGCTGGAGCCCGCGGAGGCGGTGAACCAGTAGATCGCGGCATTGGTCAGCAGCCGGTCGCGGTCCACCGCGTCCTCCGGCACCGACCGGGCGGCCGTCCACTCCTTGAACTTCTCGACGATCCAGGCCAGTTGGCCGACGGGCGAGTCGGTGAGGCCGTAGCTGAGGGTCTGCGGCCGGGTGGACTGGATCTTCCGCCAGCCGGCGCCGTCCTGCTCGAAGTGCGCGGCGAACTCCAGCCGGGCCCGGTCCGCCTCGTCCAGGTCCGCGAACTCGGCCGGGTCCTGCGGCGGGAAGGTGGCGAGCATGTTGAGGTGGACGCCCGCGACGTGCGCCGGATCGGCCAGGCCGAGCTGGAGCGAGACCGGCATGCCCCAGTCGCCGCCCTGGACGAGGTAGCGGTCGTAGCCGAGCCGGCGCATCAGCTCGGCCCAGGCCCGGCCGACCCGGGCGGTGTCCCAGCCCGTCTCCCGGGGGCGGCCGGAGAAGCCGTAGCCGGGCAGGGAGGGGATGACCAGGTGGAACGCGTCGGCCGGATCGCCGCCGTGGGCCCGCGGATCGGTCAACGGGCCGATCACGTCCAGGAACTCCGCCACCGAGCCGGGCCAGCCGTGGGTGACGATCAGCGGCAGGGCGTCCGGCTCGGGCGAGCGCACGTGCAGGAAGTGCACGTCCACGCCGTCGATCTCGGTCAGGAACTGCGGGTGCGCGTTGAGCCGTTCCTCGGCCTTGCGCCAGTCGAAGCCGGTGCGCCAGTACTCGGCCAGGTCCTTCAGGTAGCCGAGCGGCACCCCGCGCTGCCAGCCCACGCCCGGCAGTTCACCGGGCCAGCGGGTCGCCGCGAGCCGGCGGTCCAGGTCGTCGAGGGCTTCCTGCGGGACGTCGATACGGAAGGGGCGCATGGCAAAGTCCTCTCGGTGGGGACGGTCGGGTCTCCGGGGAGGGCCGGAGCGGGCGGGCAGCGGGGGGCCGGGTCTCAGGCGGCGATCGGGGTGTTCTGGTACGAGGCGATCCGCCAGTCGTCGCCCTGGCGGGCCAGCACCCAGGTCGCCCGGATCGCGCGCTCGGGCGTCACCTCGGCGTCCCCGGGGGCCAGCACGCCGCCCTGGGTGACCAGCACGGCCACGTCCTCGGCCAGCGGGCGGACCGAGACCGGCGCGCCGGTGACCCGGGTGCCCTTGAACGGGCCGGCGAAGGCCTGGGTCATGAAGGCGCGGATCGCCTGACGGCTCGTCAGGTAGACGTCGCCGGGCAGGATCAGCGTCGCGTCCTCGGTGAAGACCTCGGCGAAGCCGTCGGCGTCGTGCGCGGCCCAGGCGGCGACGATGCGCTCCGGGACGGCGGCCAGCGCGGCGGTGTCGGGGGAGGCGGGCGGGGGAGTCGCGGACATGGCTCTCTCCTTCTCCTTCTGGTCCCGGCCGCGATCACGGCGGCCGGGTGACGGCCAGCCTCACAGCAGGTCGCGGGGGGTGACAACTCCCCGATTGCGCTGGTTGGTTGGAGGAACTGTCGGCCTGGCCACGGTCCGGGTGCGCCGCAATCCGGGAGATGCGGCCGCCCGGCCCGGGTGCCAGCCTCGACAGGGCCGATCAACGATCGCGGCCCGGACGGACCGCCGTCCCGCGAGAGCCGCCCACTCCCGAGGAGCCCCCGATGACGACCAAGGAATCCCCGTCCAGGGACGAACTGGTGAGCCGTGCCGCCGAGCTGGTGCCGCTGCTGCAGAAGAACGCGCTGTGGCACGAGGAGCACCGCCGGTTGTCCGACGAGACCCTGGCCGCGCTCACCGACTCCGGACTGCTGCGGATGCGGGTCCCGGTCCGGTACGGCGGCTACGAGTCCGACATGCGCACCGCGGTGGACGTGATCGCCGAGCTGGCCCGCGGCGACGGCTCCACGGCCTGGGTCATGGCCGTCTACGCGATCAGCTCCTGGATGGCCGGCCTGTTCCCGGACGAGGTGCAGGACGAGGTCTTCGACCGGCCGGACGTCCGGATCAGCGGCATCCTCAGCCCGACCGCGGTCGCCGTGCCGGTCGAGGGCGGCGTCCTGCTGAACGGCAAGTGGACGTTCAACTCCGGTGCGCTGCACAGCTCCTGGAACACCAACGCGGCCGTGCTGATGACCCCGGACGGGCCGCAGCCGATCATGGTGGCGGTCCCGCTGGCCGAGCTGGAGATCGTCGACGACTGGCACACCACCGGTCTGCGCGGCTCCGGCAGCGTCACCACCGTCGCCACCGACCTGTTCGTCCCCGAGCCGCGGGTGCTGCCGATGGTCCCGGTGCTCCAGGGCCGGCACCGCTCCCTGAAGAACGCCGAATCGCCCATCTACCGGGCGCCGTTCATGCCCACCGCGTGCGCCACGGTGGCCGCGCCGGCCCTCGGCCTGGCCAAGGCCGCCAGGGAGGCGTTCTTCGAGCGGCTCCCCGGCCGGAAGATCAGCTACACCGAGTACGCCAACCAGGCCGAGGCCCCGGTGACCCACATCCAGGTGGCCGACGCCATCACCCGGATCGACGAGGTGGAGTTCCACGCCCACCGCGCCGCCGCCCTGCTCGACACCAAGGGCCCCACCGGCGAGGAGTGGACCCTGGAGGAGCGGGCCCGGATCCGGCTCGACCTCGGCGCGGTCTGCGCGCGCGCCAAGGAGGCGGTGGACATCCTCAACACCGCCAGCGGCGGCTCCTCGATCTACACCACGGTGCCGATCCAGCGCATCGAGCGGGACGTCCAGACCCTGAACCTGCACGGCATCCTGCACCCCAACACCAACCTGGAGCTCTACGGGCGGGTCGCCTGCGGCCTCGGGCCCAACACGCTCTACCTGTAACCGGAGCGCGTCGGCGCAGGGCCGCCGGGCGGCGGCCCTGTCCGGCATGCCCTCTCACCGACCGGAGGATCCCCATGGCAATCCCCGAACCCGTCGTCATCGACCCCGCCGGACACGACATCCACGCCGAGGCCGCCCGGATCCGGGCGAACGGCCCGGTCGCCCGGATCGAACTGCCCGGCGGCGTGCTCGGCTGGTCGATCGCCGACCACGAACTCGCCCGCCAGGCCCTGACTGACCACCGGCTGTCCAAGGACCCGCGGCAGCACTGGACGGCCTTCGCCGAGGGCCGGATCGGCGAGGACTTCCCGCTGATCGGCTGGGTGCTGATGGACAACCTCACCACCCGGTACGGCGCCGACCACACCCGGCTGCGCCGGCTGACCGCCGGGGCCTTCACCCCGCGCCGGGTCGAGGCCATGCGGGCCGAGGTCGAGAAGGCCGTCGACGAGCTGCTCGACGGGCTGGACGGCTGCGAGCCCGGCGAGGTGGTGGACCTCAAGGCCCGCTTCGCCCGCCCGATGCCCGCCCGGGTGATCTGCGACCTGTTCGGCGTGCCGGCCGGGGACCGCGAGCGGATGCTCCGCGGCGGCGAGGCCAACATCGACACCACCCTCACCCCCGAGGAGTCGGCGGCCAACGTCGAGCAGTGGCACCGGGAGATGCACGAGTTCGTCGAGTCCAAGCGCCGCAGCCCCGGGGACGACCTGACCAGCGACCTGGTCCAGGCCCAGGAGGAGGACGGCTCGCGGCTGAACGACTCCGAACTGGTCGGCACCCTGCACCTGCTGCTCGCCACCGGAACCGAGCCGGTGATGAACCTGCTCGCCAACGCGACCCGGGCCCTGCTCACCCACCCCGAGCAGCTGGCACTGCTCCGCGGCGGCGCGGTGAGCTGGACGGACGTGATCGAGGAGACCCTGCGGGTCGAGGCGCCGGTCGCCCACCTGCCGTTCCGCTTCGCGGTGGAGGACATCGAGATCGGCGGCATGGTCATCCCCCAGGGCGACCCGGTCCTGATCAACTTCGCGGCGGTGGGCCGCGACCGCACCGTGCACGGCGACAGCGCGGCCGTCTTCGACGCCGCCCGGCCGGACAAGGAGCACCTCTCCTTCGGCCACGGCGTCTACCGCTGCATCGGCATGCCGCTGGCCCGGATGGAGGCCGAGATCGCCCTCTCGGCGCTGTTCCGGCGCTTCCCGGACCTCGAACTCGCCGTTCCCGCCGAGGAACTGGCGCCGCAGGTCACCTTCATCATGAACGGCGTGCAGACCCTCCCGGTCCGCCTCACGCCGCGAACCCGCTGACCGGAAGAGGAGGTTGCTCCGATGTGGGCTGCCGTCGTACCCGAGGCCAAGGCACGCTGGGAACTGCGCGAGATCCCCACCCCGAAGGCCGGACCGGGCCAGGTGCTGGTCCGGGTCCACGCCTGCGGGGTCTGCCACAACGACCTCTGGGTCAGCCAGGGCGTCTTCCCCTTCCCGCCGCTCGACCCGGTGGTGGTCGGCCACGAGGCCGCCGGCGAGGTCGTCGAGGTCGGCCCGGGGGTGACCGGCCGCCGGGTCGGCGACCGGGTCGGCACCACCTGGGTGCAGTCGACCTGCGGCCGCTGCGACTACTGCCGGCTCAACCTCCCGCTCACCGGGCAGTCCGGGATGAACTGCCCGGAGTCGGTGATGAGCGGCCTCACCGTGCAGGGCGCCCACGCGGAGTACGTCGCGGTGGCGGCCGACAGCACGGTGCTGCTGCCGGACGCCCTCGCGTACGAGGCCGCCGCGCCCGTGCTGTGCGCGGGGTACACCGCGTGGAGCGCGCTGCGCGCCGCCTCGCCCGAGCCGCACGAGCGGGTCGCCGTCCTCGGGATCGGCGGACTCGGCCACCTCGCCCTGCAGTTCGCCCGGGCGGCCGGCTTCGAGACGGTGGCCGTCACCCGCTCGCCGGACAAGCACGCGCTGGCCCGCACGCTCGGCGCGGACCACGTGGTCGCCGACGGCGAGCAGCTGCGGGCGGCCGGCGGCGCCGACGTGGTCCTGGTGACCGGCACCTCCTACCGGGCCGCCGCCGAGACCCTCCAGGGCCTGCGGCCGAACGGCCGGATCGTGCTCGCCACGATCGACCCGGTGGACTCCTTCGCCATCCCGCCCACCAGCCCGTTCTGGGCGCAGCGCCAGCAGGTGATCGGCGCCACCCACAACGGCCTGGACCAGCTCACCGAGGCCCTCGACCTGGTGGCCTCCGGGGCGGTGACGCCGATGACCGAGACCTTCCCCAAGGAGCGGGTCGCCGAGGCGCTCGACCGGGTCGAGCGCGGCGAGGTCCGCTTCCGCGCGGTCGTCAGCTACGCCTGACGGCCCGTCGATCCGGCGTCAACACACGCGTACCGAGGTGGGGAGGACACCCTGTACAGGCGAAGATTTCTGGGCCTCGCGGGCATCGCGGCGGCCACCGGGGTCGGGCTGCCGGTCGGCGCGCTGGCCGGCGGGAAACCGCTGCCCCCCGAACCGGCCGCCGCCGGGGCAGCGGCCAGGGGGCCGTTCTCCGCGCGGATGCCGGTGCCGCCGACCCTGAAGCCGGTGGCGCGGACCCACGACACCGACGTCTACCGGCTCGACGTCCTGGCCGCCGACCTGGAGCTGCTCCCGGGCGTGCGGACCCGCTGCCTGACCTACGGCGGCAGCTTCGTCGGCCCGACGATCCGGGCCCGGGAGGGCCGCCGGGTGCTGGTCACCTACCGCAACCGGCTGCCCGAGGCCGTCAACGTGCACCTGCACGGCGGCCACGTCCCGGCGGACAGCGACGGCCACCCGATGCAGCTGATCGACCCGGGCGGCGAGCGCCGCTACGAGTACCCGAACCGGCAGCCCGGGGCCACGCTCTGGTACCACGACCACAGCCACCACGGTGAGGCCGAGCACGTCTACCGCGGCCTGCACGCCTTCTACCTGATCGAGGGCGAGGACGAGCACCGGTACGACCTGCCGAGCGGCGAGTACGACGTCCCGATCGCGATCCGCGACGCCGAGTTCGACACCGCCGGCCAACTGGTCCACGGCGACCCGGCGAAGCGGAACGTGATCCTGGTCAACGGCCGCGCCCAGCCGTACCTCCCGGTGGCCGCCCGGAAGTACCGGCTGCGCCTGCTGAACAGCTCGACCCTGCGGTTCCTGAAGCTGAACTTCGGCTCCCTGCCGGTCCACCAGATCGGCTCGGACGGCGGTCTGCTGCCCGCACCCGTCGACCGCACCGGGACGGACTTCCGGCTCGCCGCGGGCGAACGGGTGGAGCTGGTGGTGGACTTCTCCGGGCTGGCGGTCGGCAGCCGGGCCGTGCTCACCAACCAGGGCGAGTTCACCGGCGACGACCGGGTCGAGCCGGTGCTGCAGTTCCGGGTGGAGCGCCGGGCGCGCGACCGCAGCCGGATGCCCGACGCGCTGCGCCCGCTGCCCGAGCTGCCGCCGGCCACGGTCCACCGCGAGCTGACGCTCTCCTTCGACCTGTCCGGCACCCCGGTCGGCCTGGTCAACGGCCTGGCGTTCGACCCGGACCGGGTCGACCAGCGGATCCGGCGCGGTGCCACCGAGATCTGGACGGTCACCAACGGGGACAGCGCCACCAAGTACGGCCCGATCCAGCACTCGTTCCACCTGCACCTCGCGGAGTTCCGGGTGCTCGACCGGGACGGCCGGCCGCCGCTGCCCGGGGACGCGGGACTGAAGGACACCGTGCCGCTCCCGCCCGGCACCTCGGTCCGGATCCAGGCGACCTTCACCGACTACCTCGGCCGCTACATGTACCACTGCCACATGCTGGAGCACTCCTCGGCGGGCATGATGGGCCAGCTGGAGGTCGTCGACTGATCCCCGCAGCTGGTGGCGGGCCGTGCCGGACACCCGGCGCGGCCCGCCTCCGTCGTGCGCGCACCGCCCCGGGGCCCGGCGACCTCCG
>NZ_JBEXJK010000404.1:0-7176 GCF_040609095.1 Kitasatospora sp. NPDC004799 | reverse complement strand
CCCCGGCCGCACCGGGGCCACCGGCTCGGCGCTGCTGCTCGGCGTGACCGTGATGGTCGGCGCGGTGGTGAGCAGCTCCTGCGGCACGACCAGCACCGCCCGCACGCCGCCGTACGCGGAGCGGCGCAGCGAGACCTGGAAGCCGTACGCCTGGCAGAGCCGGCCGACGATGGCGAAGCCCAGCCGGGGGGACTCGGTGAGGTCGTCGAAGTCCTTGGAGACCATCGCCTCGCGGATCGAGCGCTCGGCGCGGATCCGGGCCTCGTCGGTGAGGCCGAGGCCGCCGTCCTCGATCTCGATCGCCATCCCGCTCTGCACCTCGGAGGCGCTCAGGTGCACGTGGGTGTGCGGCGGGGAGTAGCGGGTGGCGTTGTCGAGCAGTTCGGAGACGGCGTGGATGAGCGGCTCGACGGCCGGGCCGGTGACGGAGATCTGGGCCACCGGGTGCAGGTCCACCCGCTGGTACTCCAGGATCCGGGACATGCCGCCGCGCAGCACGCTGTAGAGCGCGATCGGGCGGGTCCACTGGCGGCCGGGGCGGGCGCCGGAGAGGACGGCGATGCTGTCGGCCAGGCGGCCGGTCAGCGCGTTGCCGTGGTCCAGGCGCAGCAGGTCGTCGAAGACCGCCGGGTCGTTGCCGTGCCGGTCCTCCATCTCCCGCAGGTCCTTGGCCTGCCGGTGGATGATGGCCTGCACCCGGCGGGCGATGTTGACGAAGGCCCGCTCGGCCGAGTCGCGCCGGCTGACCTCGTCGTCGACGGCCTTGGCGACGGCCTCGGTGACGGCGATCAGGGAGCGGCGGAACCTCGGCGAGACGGGGGCGTCGCCCTCCTCCAGCGGCTTGGTCAGGACGTCGAAGGAGTACCCGTACCGGGCCCCGGCGACCACCCGGCGCATCTCGACCCGGGCGAGCCGGTCCAGCTCGTCCTCCTGGCCGGCCAGCCGGCGTTGGAAGTCCTCGACCTGCCGGGCGTGCCGGTCGCGCGCCTCGCTCAGCGCGCGCCCCCGGCGGGCCGACTCGGCGGCCACCACGGCCACCAGCACGGTGCCCGTCGCCCCGCACCACAGCACCCCGGCCCGGGCCCCGGCGGACACCACCAGCGCGGCGACCGCCACGGCCGCCGCCATCACGGCCGTCGGCAGCAACCAGCCGAGCAGGGGCGCTCGGCGCCGTCTGGCGGGTGACGATCCAGCTCGAAGCATTCAGCATCCTCAAACGATCGGAACAGTACGGGGGACAAGCGGAAGAACGGCTCCGGAGGCGTGGTGGTGCAGCATAGCCAAGTTCAGGACATCCTGACCGAAAGTCAAAAATACTGTCCCGTACCCGACTTGTCGCAAACCGCCGGACAACCCCGACATCTCGCACACCAGTCGCAACCCGGACCGGCCGCCGCCCTCCCACCAGGCTTCTCGCCCCGCCGCCCGCGCGCCGCCGACCCGCCCCGGATTCGCTCATGCGAAGGGTTTCCGCCCCAAGTCCCCCAACCCCACCCCGAGTTCGTGCTACAGCACCGCCCCCGGTCAACCCCCCACCCCCCATTCACCCCCACGGGGGCCCGCCCCGGGCCCGTCGCCCCGGCGGCGGGCGCGCCCCGCGGCCCGATTCCGCTGCGTCCGGTGCGCCGCACCTCCTAGGGTCGTCGCATGAACGAACACGACGGCCGCCCGCCGGGGCCGCTGGGCCGGACCCTGCGCCACCTCATGGGCGACGCGGTCTGGACGGACCTGCTGGCGGAGGCGTTCGAGCGCCGGCACCCGATCGGCGCCACCCTGCTGCGCCAGGGCGAACCGGGCACCCACGTCCTCGCCCTGCAGGCCGGAGTCGCCAAGGTGAGCCGACAGGAGCGCAACGGGGACGTCCGACTCCTGGCCTTCCGCGGCCCGGGCGAACTCCTCGGCGAGGTGGCCGTCCTGGACGACGGCGTCCGCTCGGCGAGCGTCCGGGCGATATCGGACTGCACGGTCGCGGTCCTCACCAAGGCGGCCTTCCTGCGCTTCGTCGCCGAGCGCGGACTCTTCCCCGTGATGGTCCGCTACGCCATGGGGCGGCTGCGGGAGTCGGACCTGGCGCGGACCGGCGGCGACGTCGTGCCCCGGCTGGCCGCCGCCCTGGTCGCGCTGGCCGACCTCTCCGCGGGCCCCGCGCCGACGGCCCGCGGCCTCACCGAACTCGCACTGACCCGTGAGGAGTTGGCTCAGCACCTCGGCGTCTCCCGGAACACCGTCACCGCGGCCCTCGCCGCGCTGGCCGCCCAGCGCGTCGAGGCCGGCCGGAAGTCCATCGTCCTCGGCGACCTCCCCGCCCTCCGCCGCGCGGCCGCCCCCCTGCACGGCTGACGGCCCGGCGCCCGACCTTCGGCCCGTGTGACCGCCGTCACTCGCTTTCCGCACCGAGTGAGCACACGGCGCGACGCGGCGTCGCGAAGCTTGGTGGCGCAAGGTCAGCACGGGAACGACAAGGAGCAGAGAATGACGGAGTTCGACAAGCCGATGCCCGAGGCCAGCGCCCTGCCGTACAGCCGCAGCCGGAACCTCCCGCCGTACCGGGGCATCGTCGCCGTGGACGCCAAGGACTTCACCGGGTACCCCGCGATCGAGCACGGCGTGATCAGCGGGAACGTGCCGCAGCTGCTCCAGATGTCCTTCGAGCGGGCCGATCTGGGCCAGGTCTGGCAGGACCGGCGGTTCCCCAACTCGACCGGCGACGGGTACGTGTTCGGCTTCGACCCGGCCTGGATGCCCTTCCTGATCCACCCCTGGCTGAACACCCTCCAGGAGGTGCTCACGGAGTTCAACGTGCACTCCGTCGGGGCGGTGCGCATCCGGCTGCGGGTCAGCCTCAACATCGGCCCGCTCCCCGACGAGGGCGGCGAGTTCGACGGCAACGGCACCCCGCGCAACGACACCCATCGGCTGCTCGACTCCCGCCCGGTGAAGGCCATGCTGGCCGCCTCCAACGAGAGCATCACCCACGTGGCCGCCATCCTGTCCGACCGGTGCTACCAGGACGTGGTGGCCGGCGGTTACACCGGGCGCCACCCCGACCACTTCATCGAGGTGCCGGCGACCGTCGAGGGCAAGCGGTTCGACCAGCAGGCCTGGCTGTACGTGCCCGCGCCGTCGGGGAACCTGTACAACCGCCGGATCCTCGGCGACGCCGTCGTGGACGAGCAGGAGGGACGGGACGGCCGGGAGGGGCGGAAGGCGGACCGGCCGACGGAGGAGCGCCGGGTGTCGCGGACGGTGGTGACCCAGCGGGGCGACGGTAGCAACCTGAACAGCGGTACGGTGCACGGCGGGCAGAGCGTCACCAACGTGCGGGGCGACTCCATCAGCGGCTTCCACGGCGACTACGTGCGGGGCAACAAGGACACCGTCCACGGCGACAAGAACGAGCACCACCGGTGAGCGCCGACGAGCGCCCGGCAATCGAAGGGCCGACCGGCGGGCCGGACGACTTCGACTCCGACTTCGACTTCGACCTGGCGGACCGCCTGGCCGGCTGGGGACGCGGCCGACCGTTCATCTTCGCGCCGAACGGCAACATCAACACCGGTTCGGTGCACGGGGACCAGCGCGTCGAGAACGGTGGCCCCGGGGCGGCTCCGGGCGGCGGCGAGCGGGTGGAAGCGCAGGACGGCCCGATCTCCGCGACGGAGATCCTGGCCGCCCGGGCCGGCTTCGCGAAGCCGGACTGCTTCCCCGAGGCGCTGAGGAGGCTCGGCACCCGACTGCTCTTCCTCGCCGGTGAGCCCGGCACCGGACGCCGCAGCACGGCCCTCAACCTGCTGTCCGAGGGCGGCGGGAACACCATGGCCCTGCGCGCACTGGACAGCGACTCGGACCTGTCGTCCTGGCGGCCCACCCACCGCGAGGCGCGCGGCTACCTGGTGCACGGACTGTCGCCCGCGGTCCCGCTCGGCCCCGCGGCGATCGCCAAGCTGCGCGCCCGGCTGGAGAGCGCCGACGCCTGCATGGTGGTGCTGCTGCCGCACGACCCGGGAACGCTCCGCCGTCTCGTCCGTGAGATGGACATCGACGCGGTGCAGTACACGCCGCCGCCACCGCGTGCGGTCTTCGACGCGCGACTGGACGCCGCGCTGCCCGACGAACGGCTGCGCCGGGACCTGCTGGAGCGGCTGGGGCCGGACCTCGGCGCGCTGCTGGCGCCCGAGCTGGTGCCGGCCCAGGTGGCCGAGCTCGTCGACGAGGTGACGCGGGTCCGCGAGGACGACCCCGGGCTGGCCGGCCTCGGCCAGCGGCTCAGCTTCCTCGCCGAGACGGAGGTCCCGGACCTGCTGCAGGAGCTCCTCGAGGACCCCGACGCGTTGGCCTTCCTGCTGGTGACGAGCGTCCTGGAAGGGCTCGACCACCGGATCGTCCGGGACGAGGCCGACCGGTTGCTCAGGCTGGCGGACGGCCGCCTCGACGCGGTGCTGCGGGCGAACGAGGCCGGGGAGCAGCAGGCCGTGCGCGGGGAGCCCCCTCGGCCGAATCCGCGGTTCGTCTTCCGGCGCTCCTTGGACGAGTTGCTGGCGACGATCCGGGCGGAGTGCGACCCGGTGGGGATGCGGGAGACCTCGGGCTACGCCTACACGGTGGAACCGATCCGCTTCAAGAGGCACCGGCAGGCGGAGACGGTGCTCCGGCACGTGTGGCGTCAGTACGGCGAGGTCTCCGGACTGCTGACCGAGTGGATGGACGGGGTCCCGGGGGCCGAGCCCGAACTGGCCGGCCCCGTGGGCCGGGTGATGGGGCTGGCGGCGGGCTGGAGCGGCGGCCGACGGGCGCTGCGCCACATCCACGAGCTGGCCCGGTCCGACCGGGCACAGAGCCGCAGCACGGCCGCGTACGCCCTGGGCATCGCGGCGCAGGACCCGGTCCTCGCCGGCGAGGTGAAGCACCGCCTCAGCAGGTGGAGCCACAACGGGAGCTGGCAACTCAGGTCGACCGTGGCGGACGCCTGCGGCCGGGACTTCGGAGCGGCCCGGCCGGAGTTCGCGATCGGGCTGATCCGGCGCTGCTACCGCGGGGAGGAGAAGGACGAGAGCAAGGTCGCCATGGCGGCGCGCCGGTCGCTGGAGGGCCTCTTCGCCGGCGGGCACCAGTCGGCCGTGTTCCGTGAGCTCATGGAGTGGGCGGAGGAGCCGGGGCGTGACGAGGACCTGGCGCTCACGGCCTTTCCCGGTCTGCTGTGGGACCCGGTCTGGTTCCAGCAGCAGCTGCGTCCCGGTGGGGAGTTCACCGGGGCGGTGATCTCCTTCGTCCGGCGGTGCCTCAACGTCGACGCGCTCTACCCCGCGACGAGGTACCAGCTGATCGGCTGGTGCGGTCGGGCGGTCTGGGACGAGGGGCTCCGTGCCGACGTGGAGACGCTGCTCACGGCACTCGCCCAGGACATGCGCACCGGCGAACTGAGTCTGCTGGTCGAGATCGACCGCAGCGACGACCCCGACCTGGTCGGCCGCGACATCGCCCACCGCGCCCTGGAGGCCTGGCGGCGGGGCGAGCCGCAGCCGTACCGCACCGGCCCCGTTTCCGGAGGACCCCGATGACCGTCGACACCGACCCGCCCGTCTACACCCAGGCCACCCGTGCCCCGTGGCGGGAGATCCTCTCGCACCGCTGGTCCGGGCGGCGCGATCGTGCCCTGGTCCTGGTGGACCGCCAAGGGCTCTACCACCGGCTGGGGAAGGGCAGCCCGGGACCGGCGGGCCCGGGGGTGGAGAACGGGGCCTCCGGGCGCCTGGGGCTGCGCGGGTTCGACCAGGCGTTCCTGGTGGACCTCGCCGAGCAGCCGGGCGTGCGGGCGCTCCGGCTCCGGACCTCGTACGGCACGCAGTCGCTGGAGGTGCACTTCCTGTGGTGGGTGCACGATGCCGTGCGGGTCGTGCAGACCCGGACCAGCCAGGGCGTGCTGCCGGTCCGCAAGGACCTCGACGGGCGCTTGCACTGGTTCAAGGAGCAGTCCGCCGCCTCGGGGGCCAGGTTGGGCCCCGAGGAGCTGGCGCAGAACCTGGCGGGTCCGTACGTGCTGCCCCACTACGGCCTCGGCTACCGCGTCACGGACGTCTGCGCACGCGAACGCGGCAACGAGCTGCGGCTCGGCGAACCCGACGCCACGGACGTGCCGTTCGACTGGACCGTCAAGAGCGAGGAGGAGTACGACTTCTGTCGGCGCCAGGTGCAGGACGGCCCGGTCGCCCTCGCGGCGCTCTGGCTCGCCAGGAAGCCCGACGAGGTGCGCGACGTCCTGGACTGGGTGGTGAACCACGCCGAACTGCTCCGGGGCGAGACCACCTGGCAGGACCGGATGGCACTGATGCTGGGCACGTTGACGGCGCAGGAGCAGCAGGAGCTGTCCAAGCTGCTGCGCGACCGCCTGGTGGCCCTGGGGCGGCAGGTGCCCGGGCCTCCTCCGCAGCCCCCGGGGCCCGGCTCCGCCAAGCTCCACGCCCACGTCAACGGCTGGGCCGGCGGTGTGCCGAACGGGGTGCCGCGTTGACCGGGGCGGGCCCGCGCCGCGACTCCGTCCGGCGCGGGCCGCGCAGGCGTTCCGTCGGCCGGAGTCCTCGGCCGACGATCGTCGGCCTGCCACGTCGGCCTGCCGCGCCGGTACCGGCGTCGAGCCCGTCCTCGCTGTCGGCGATGGAGCGTCTGATGGCGGCCAACAGCGCGGAGCTCGTCCGGGCCGACACCAAGGCCGCCGTGTTCCTGGCCTTCACCGGCGCGGTGCTCGCCACCTTCATCCCCTTGGACGGCGGCGCCGGCTCCCCGGTCGGGGACGCCGCGCTGCTGCGGTGGAGCGCCTTGGCCAGCGCCCTGCTGGCGGTCGGCTGCTTCGCCGCCGCCTTGGTTCCGCGTCACCGGCGGGGGCGGAGCGGCGGGGCGGGCGGTCCGGGGTACTTCGAGCACATCAGCCCGGGGGCGGGCCCCGAGCGCCTGCGCCGTGCGTTCGACCGGGCCGGGCGCGACCCGGCGGGGCCGCTGCTGGCGGCGCTGGCCGGTACCAGCGCGATCATCCGCGCGAAGTACCGCTGGATCGAGGCCGGTACCGTCCTGCTCCTGCTGGCGCTGCCGCAGTTCGCGCTCACCGTCCCGCCGTGGTGACGACCGGTCGTCCCCGGGCCCGGTCGTGGAGCACCACGGCCGGGCCCCGAGGCAACGGATGTT
>NZ_JBEXJK010000403.1:0-7203 GCF_040609095.1 Kitasatospora sp. NPDC004799 | reverse complement strand
GGTCGGGCCAGTGGGCCATCGCCGCCTCGCGCGCCCGCTCGAAGCCCGAGGTCCGCCGGTCGACGAACTCCCGGTCCACCAGGCGGCCGGCGCGCCGGCCGCCTGGTGCATGTCGGTGAGGGCGGAGGTCAGGCGGGCGGAGCCGACGGTCACCGCGAGCGCGGCGGCCTGGGCGGCGTGGTGGTTGGCTTCGGTGCGCTCGCCCCGGCGGTAGAGCACGGTGGCCAGACGGGCGGTTGCCATCGCCCGTGCCCGGGGCTGGGTGGTGTCGACCCCGGCGGCCCGGCGCAGGTCGGCGACGACCTGGGCGTTGTGGTGGCCGGTGGCGGTGGACAGCAGGTAGAGGGCGAAACCGGTGTCGCTGCCGACCTTGGCGGCGGTGATGGTCCGGGTCCAGGCCGGCCCGGCGGCGAGATCGGTGACGCGCTCGTAGGTGCGCTCGGCGGCCAGCAGGTGCCGGGCCGCCTGCCGTTCGTCACCGGTCAGGGCGTGGGCCTGGGCTGTGACGGCGGCGAGCATCGCCCGCGCGGCGGCGGGCAGGCGCCCGTCGACCTGCCCGGCCAGGAGCAGGGCCTGACCCGGGCGGCGCAGGTGGATCTCCTGGCGGGCGGCGTTGGTGGCGAGGTGGCACAGCAGGCCGCGGTCGCCGTGCTCGCGGCCGGCGGTCAGGCCGAGCTGGAACAGCGGGCGGGCCTCGTCGTACAGGCCGGCGTCGAAGCTCGACCAGGCGGTCAGGTTCGCCAGTCGGGCGATCGCGCCGAGCAGCGCGCCTCGTACGGCGGGGGTGGTGGATGCCTTGGTGAGGTCGATGGCGGCGTGCAGCTCGCGCAGTGCGAACTCGCGGACGGCCCGCCCACCGGACTGCCGATCCCAGTGCTCCAGCACGCCGGTGCGCTCGGCGATCGCGGTGACATCGCCCTTGCGCAGGTGGGTGAGCGGCCGGGCCGGCAGCAGGGCGGCCAGCGCGGCGGCGAGGACGTCTCGGCGGTTCGAGTCACTCACCTCATCGGGGTGATCGTGGTGGACCTGCTTGGCGACCAGGCCCAGCTCGGCGGTCGTTCCCGCACCCAGGACCAGGCAGAGGGCCTGCCGGTAGTGCTCGTGCGGCCAGGTGATGAGGCCACGTTCTATGCGCGAGACGTAGCCGGCGTCAAACGACGATTCCCGCCCGGTCGCCGCCTCGACCAGGGTTCGCACCTGCTCGGCGACCTGGCGCTGCGTCAGGCCCCGAGCAAGCCGTGTGCTCCTGAACAGCGCGTTCACCACGGCGAGCCACCCCCAACTCTCGGTTCAGGGAGGGGATTCAGCGTAGCGAGCACCGCGCGGACTGCCCACCGATCTGCCCTGTGGATGTCACCCGATCCGGTGGTCTCCTGGATGTGCCCCACCCGCCACCAGGAGCCTGCCACCGACAGGCGCCGGAACCGGCACCTCGGGCCCGGCCACAGCCGTACAGTCCTGCCCATGACGACCGACACCGCCGCGTCGTGGCGCGAGATCGAACGCACCACCGTATTCAGCAAGTTCGGCAGGTCCGTGGACCGTGTCGACTTCGAGCTGCCCGACGGACGGAAGGAGGAGTTCTACCTCAAGCGCGAGCGCCCGGCCGGCGCGGTGCTCGCCCTCACCGGCGACCAGCACGTCATCCTCGCCCGCCAGTACCGGCCCGGCCCCGCACGCGTGCTGCACGAACTCCCGGGCGGTTTCATCGAACCCGGCGAGCAGGCAGCCGATGCCATCGCACGGGAACTGCTGGAGGAAACCGGCTACCGGGGCGAGGTCCACGCCGCCGGACCGTACTGGCACGACGCCTACTCCAACGCCCTGCGCATCGCCTTCTACGCCACCAACTGCGTCAAGGTCGCCGAGCCGACTCCGGAGCGCACCGAGTTCATCGACGTCGTCACCCTCCCCCTGCCCGAGTTCCGCGCCACCGTGCTCCGCAGGGGCGAGCTGACCGACACCGCCGCCGCCTACCTCGCCCTGGACCGCCTAGGGCTCCTGTGACCCCGGACAGGGCGGGCGGGCCCGGCCCCCAGCTCACCCGCCCACCCCTGGGAGGACCCCGTGACCGAACGGAGCACCACCGACACCACCGCCCGCTACTACACCAGCACCCTCGTCTCCCTGCCCGCCCGCTCCGTCGCCCTGGTCCTGGCCGGCGGCAAGGGCAGCCGGCTGCGGGCCGCCACGGACCCCGAGCTCCAGGCCACGCCGAAGGTGCTGGTGCCCATCGACACCCCCGTCGGCCGCACCCCCATGCTCGGCCACGCCCTCACCCAGCTCGCCGCCGTCGGCTTCCGCCGCATCGCCGTGCTCACCAGCACCGACCCCGCGACCGGCGCCGAAGCCGTCGAGACCTACGCCCTCACCCACGCTGCCCGGCAGGTGGAGCTGACCGTCCACCGCGAGGACCACCCGCTCGGCACCGCCGGCGCCGCCTACGCCGCCCTGGCGGACCTGACCGACACCCCGGCCGCGGTGGTGCTGCCCGCCGACACCCTCTTCCCGTTCACCCTGGCGCCCTCCGCAGTGGCCACCCACCGCGCCGGCTCGGCCGCAGTGACCTGGACCGTCACCACCGCGCCCGGCCGAAGCGCGCAGAACGCGGGCCGACTCTTCCTCGACGCCGACAGCGCGTTCGTCGTTCACGCCCTGGAAGGCGTCAACGCCACCCTGCCCGCCGACAGCCGGCACCAGCTCCGGCAGGCCACCAGCACCGGCGCCGTCATCCTGACTCCCGGTCCGTTCCGGGCCCTGTTCGAGGACTACGCCCGGCGCCTGACCCACCCGGCCGAGGCGGACCTGTACCGACAGTTCATGCCCTGGGCGATCAGCCAGGGCCAGCCGGTCGGCGCCTACGACATCCGCACCCCGGCCCCCGACCTGGGCACTCCCGACCGCCTGGCCGCCTTCGGCCGCACCGCCTGAAAGGGGATCGGTCACCTTGCCCACCACCACCCTGCCCGCGCTGACCGGGCAGCAGGCCCGCCACTTCCGCGACCTCGGCTACCTGCGCCTGCCCGACCCCGGCCTGCCCCGCGACCTCCTCGATGAGGTGGCCGCCGTGGTCCGGACCCGCGCCGCCCGCCTGCCCGCAGGGCAGGCCAAGGTCTACCGGCTCTACCAGAACGACCGGGCCCTGATGCACCGGCTCGTCGCCCACCCCGCCTTGACCGGGCCGCTCATCGCGCTGCTCGGCCCGAACGTGGTCCACGTCCTCAACCGGCACAACCAGGGCTCGTTGAACGCGCCCGGCGCCCAGGAGGTGCGGCTGCACCGCGACATCCTGCAGCCGACCCGCGGCCTGCTGACCGCCGTCGTCTACTTCGAGGACGCCACCGTGGAGAGCGGCTGCACCTGGATCGTCCCCGGCTCCCACCACGCGCCCTACGTCGGTGTCCCACAGCCCGACGGCGGCGGCACGTGGATGGACGAGCACCTCGAACTCGCCGAGCTCGCCGACCAGGCCGTCCCGGTGCCGGTCCCGGCCGGCGGCGTCCTGCTCCTCGACGGCACCGTCTTCCACACCGTCGGTGCGAACAGCGGCGGATCGACCCGCACCAGCGCGGTCCTCGGCTACCGCGCCGCCGACGAGCTCGACGCCCACCCCGACCCCGACCGCCAGGTCGTCGTCGCCGGCACCCACCTCTACCGGGGCAACGACCGGCCGAGCTGACCCGAACGCGGGGTGAACATGGTCGGCGAACTGCGGCGCCGCGAGATCGGATTCTCCTCGTTGCACGAGCGCCACCGTCGCCACGCAGGGTGCCGCCACTCCCGCGGTCCGTCCGTACGGCGAGGGCGGCGGTGTCGGTGCTGGTCAGGGCTGCTCGGGGGTGTATAGCCTGACGGGGCGTCAGGCCGGGCCGGGACGCGGACGTTCGACGACGAACTCCTCCGGCGCGGCCGGAAGGGGCGAGCACGTGGACTACGGACTGATGTCCTTCGGATCGGCGCTCGGGGAGCCCGTCGCCGTCGAGGACGTGGCCGCGCAGTACACCGGGGACCTCGACCGCATCCGGGGTTACGGCTACCGCACCGTCCACCGCAGCCCGGACGGGGTCGGGCTCACCGACCTGGCCGTCGACGCCGCCCGGGCGGCCCTGGACGAAGCGGGCACCGACCCCGCCGAACTGGACCTGGTGGTCCTCGCGATCACCGACATCCCCGAGTACCTGTACTGGGACCCGGCCGCCAGCCTCCAGGACCGCATCGGCGCCCACCGCGCCGAGGCGGTCCTGCTCACCCAGGCCTGCGTCGGCGGGATCAGCTGCTTCGACCTGGTCGCCGGGCGCTTCGCCACCCACCCCGAGTACCAGCGGGCGCTGGTGGTCGGGGCGAACCGCACCTGCGAGCCGTACTGGAACCGGATGTACACCAACGCGCTGCTGTTCTCCGACGGCGCCGGCGCGACGGTGGCCGGGCGCGGCCACCCCCGGCTGCGCTGGCGGGCCAGCGAGGTGATCAGCGACGGCCGCTACGCCGACCTGTTCCGGATGGAGCAGGGCGGGGCCGCCGCCCCCTTCCGCGGCGGCCGGGCGCCCGACCCGGCCCGCGACGCCTGGGACCTGATGGAGTACTTCGACTACGACACCGAGCGCTTCCAGGAGTTCGTCGGCCTGATGGGCGAGCGGGTGTGCCAGGTGGTGGCCCAGGCCTGCAAGCGGATCGGCGCCTCCGTGCCGGACCTGGCCAGGGTGGTGCTGACCAACGACAACCTCGCCACCCTGACCAAGCTGGCCGACCGGCTCGGCGTCCCCGTGGAGCGCACCAACCTCGACATCTCCCTGGAGCGGGGCCACTTCGGGGCCGCGGACCACATCCTCGACCTCCAGTACCACCGCGCCGCCGGGCACTTCGCCGACGGCGACCTGATCGCCCTGGCCGGCATGGGGCGCGGCATGCACTGGGGCTGCACCCTCCTCCAGTACTGACCCGCCTCCAGCACCGGTCCGCCGACGGGCCCCGGCCCGATGTCAGTGCCGGGCGCCATGATTTTCATATGACCGCCACCGCAGCCCCGCTGTCCTCCCCGTCCGCGTACGCCGACGCCGTCGCCACCGCCGTACGGGCCGCCGCCGCGTACTACGCCGACGGCTCCACCCCGCTCGGGGACGACGAGTACGACGCCCTGCTGCGGTCCATCGCCGCCTACGAGAGCGCCCACCCCGGCCAGGCGCTGCCCGACTCGCCGACCGGCAAGGTGGCCGGCGGCGCCGCGAGCGGCGACGTCCCGCACAGCGCGCCGATGCTCTCGCTGGACAACGTGTTCTCCGCCGAGGAGCTGGAGTCCTGGGCCGCCGGGCTGGAGCGGCGCCTGGGCCGGCCGGTCGCCGCCTGGTGCGTGGAGCCCAAGCTCGACGGCCTCGCCGTCGCCGCCCGCTACCGCGCCGGGCGCCTGCAGCAGGTGATCACCCGCGGCGACGGCCTCGCCGGCGAGGACATCACCCACGCCGCCGACGCCGTCCTCGGCCTGCCCGCCGAACTCACCGAGCCCGCCGACATCGAACTGCGCGGCGAAGTCCTGCTCACCCAGGAGCAGTTCGAGCACGCCAACCGGGTGCGCACCGAGCACGGCGCCACCCCCTTCGCCCACCCCCGCAGCGGCGCCGCCGGCACCCTGCGGGCCAAGGACCGCCCCTACCGGATCGACCTGACCTTCTTCGCCTACGACGCCGTCGGCCCCGAGGGCCTCGACCACAGCGCCCTGCTGGAGCACCTCGCCCGCCTCGGCGCCAACACCGCCGCCACCACCGCCGCCCGCCCCCGGCACTGCGCGGGCCTGCCGGAGGTCCAGCAGCGCATCGAGGAGATCGCCGCGCTGCGCGCCGAACTGCCCTTCGGCATCGACGGCGTGGTGGTCAAGGCCGACCTCGCCGCCGACCGCACCGAGGCCGGCTCCGGCTCGCGCGCCCCGCGCTGGGCGGTGGCCCGCAAGCTGGCCGCCCAGCACAAGGTCACCCGGCTGCTCGGGGTGGAGTGGAACGTCGGACGCACCGGGATCATCGCCCCGCGCGCGGTGCTGGAACCCGTGGTGATCGACGGCGTCACCGTCACCTTCGCGACCCTGCACAACCCCGCCGACATCGAACGGCGCGGACTGATGATCGGCGACCAGGTCTTCGTCTACCGCGCCGGCGACGTGATCCCCCGGGTGGAGGCGCCGGTGCTCGACGCCCGCACCGGGGCCGAGCAGCCGATCGCCTTCCCCGAGGCGTGCCCGCGCTGCGGCGACGCCATCGACACCGGCGAGCAGCGCTGGCGCTGCGTGCGCGGCCGCGACTGCCAGGCCGTCGCCTCCGTCCTGTACGCGGCCGGCCGCGACCAGCTCGACATCGAGGGCCTCGGCGGCACCCGCGCCGTCCAGCTCGTCGAGGCCGGCCTGGTCGCCGACCTCGCCGACCTGTTCACCCTCACCCGCGAGCAGCTGCTCACCCTGGAGCGGATGGGGGAGACCAGCGCCGACAACCTGCTCGCCGCGATCGCCACCGCCCGCAGCCAACCGCTCAACCGGGTCTTCTGCGCGCTGGGCATCCGCGGCACCGGACGGACCATGTCCCGCCGGATCGCCGCGCACTTCGGCTCCATGGCGGCGATCCGGGCCGCCGACGCCGAGACCCTGGCCGGCGTGGACGGCATCGGCGCCGAGAAGGCCCGCGTCGTCGCCGCCGAACTCGCCGACCTGGCCCCGCTGTTGGACCGCCTCGCCGACCTGGGCGTGGGCACCGCCGTCACGGCCCCGGCCGCCGCCGCGGCGGGGGAGAGCGGCGGTGACGCCGAGGGTGGCGAGGGCGGGCCGCTGGCCGGTGAGGCCGTCGTCGTCACCGGCTCCATGACCGGCGCGCTGGCCGACCTCTCCCGCAACCAGATGAACGAGCTGATCGAGCGCGCCGGGGGCAAGGCCTCCTCCTCGGTCTCCAAGCGCACCACCCTGCTGGTCGCGGGCGAGAAGGCCGGCTCCAAGCGCGCCAAGGCCGAGGAGCTGGGCATCCGCATCCTCGCCCCCGAGGAGTTCGCCGCCCTGGTGGCCGCCCACCTCCCGGCCTGAGGGGCTCTCGGGTTTCCCAGGAAACTCGGATACCGGCGGACCCGGTGCACCGGCGAGGATGCCGGTGCCCCCCCCCAAGCGGTGAAGCACACCACGTGAAACCACACGCAAAACCGCCAAAATAGCAAGCGCTGGAATGGTTTTTGTTTAGT
>NZ_JBEXJK010000402.1:0-7237 GCF_040609095.1 Kitasatospora sp. NPDC004799 | reverse complement strand
TGTTGCGGCGGTCGCGGCGCTGCTCGGCGGCGCGCAGCTCGGCGATCCTGGCGCGGCGGTCGAGGCCGGCCTGCTTCCCCGGCACCGGCTCGACGCGCTCGCCCGCGCCTACCTCGGCTTCGCGGCCGCCAACCCCGGCATGTTCGAGCTGATGTTCCGTCACGACCTGCTGGAGGGCAGCGGCGTCGAACTGCGCCACACCACCGTGCCGCTGTTCATGACCTTCGTCGGCCTGGTCTCCGAGGTGCACCCGCAGTCCGCCGACCCGGCCACCACCACCGCCGCCCTCTGGTCCAACCTGCACGGCCTCGCCCAGCTGCGCACCTGGGGCAGCCTGCGGCTCATCACCGGCGACGAATCCGTCGAACCGCTGCTGCGCGTCGCGCTGGACGCCCACCTCGGCCCGGTCGCCCGGTGAGGCCGCGGCTCCGCCGGGGGCTCGTGCTGACCGCGAGCATCACCGGCGCCGTCCTGGTCGCCGTCGACGGCACCGCGCTGACCGTCGCCCAGCCGGCCCTCCGGCACGACCTGCACGCCTCCGTCACCGCCGTCCAGTGGGCCAGCACCGGCTACCTGGTCACCGTCGCCGCCCTGCTGGTCTTCGCGGGCCGGCTGGGTGACCGGTACGGGCACCGGCGGGTCTTCGCGCTCGGCGTGACCGGCTTCGCCGCCAGCTCGCTCGGGATCGCCCTCGCGCCCGGCATCGGCTGGGTGGTCGCGCTGCGCGTCCTCCAGGGCGTGGCGGGCGCGCTGCTGCAGCCGGCCACCCTGGGCATGCTGCGGGCCGCCTGGCCCGCCGACCGGCTGTCCGGGGCGATCGCGATCCGCACCGCCGCCATCGGGCTCGCGGCGGCGGCCGGGCCGCTGGTCGGCGGGGCGCTGACCGCGCACTTCGGCTGGCGGTCGGTGTTCCTGCTGGGGCTGCCGTTCGCCGCGGCCGCCCTCCTGGCGGCCCTCGCGGTGCCGACCGGGACGGGCTCGACCGGGCCCCGCCCTGCGGAGGCCGGCCGCCGCACCGGGCTCGACCTGCCCGGCGCGGCCCTGCTCGCGCTCGCGCTGGCCTGCCTGGTGCAGACCCTGGTGGCGCTGCCGGACCGCGGCTGGTCGGCCGGACCGCTGCTCGGCCTCGCCGCGGCCGGCGCCCTCGGCCTGGTCCTGGCCCGGCACGAACGCCGGACCGCCGACCCGCTGCTGCCGCCCGCGCTGCTCCGCTCGGCGGCGGTCGCACCGCCGCTCGTCGTCCTGCTCGCGGCCTCGGCGGCGCTCCAGGGAACGCTCTTCCCGGCCGTCTACTACCTCCAGGACGTGCTCGGGCTCGACCCCCTGCAGAGCGCCCTGCGGGCGGTGCCGCTCGCGGCGACGATGATCCTGGCGGCGCCCGGCTCCGCCTGGCTGGCGAAGCGTCACGGCGAGCGGGCGGTGGTGCTGTCGGGGATGGCGCTGGTCACGGCGGGGGCCCTGCTCACCGCAGGGCTCGGGCCCGGCTCCGGGACGGTCGCGATCGGCGGCTGCTTCGCGCTGCTCGGCACCGGCTTCGGCACGGTGATGGTCACCGCCACCACGGTGGTGGTCCGGGGTGCGTCCGCCGCCCGGGCCGGGGTCGCGGGCGGCCTGCAGCAGACCGTGCTGAACATCGGCCCGGCGCTGGGCATCGCCCTGGCGACCACCGCCGCCGGCGGCACGGACCCCGGCGCGGCGCTCGCACCGGCCGCGCTGGCCATGGCGGCGGTGGCCGGTGCCGGGACGGCGGCCGCCGCGCGGCTGCCCGGTCGGGCGGCGGGGGCGGCGGCCGATCGGGCGGGCGGTCGGGCGGCGGGCCGGGTGCGGCCGACCGGGCGGGGGCTACCGGTCGGCCGGCCCGGGGCAGCCGACTGGGCGGGGGTACCGGTCAACCGGCCGTGAGCAACGCCCCTGCCGTCACACCCCGGTGACGCCGTCGATGCGCTCCCGGAGCAGGTCGGCGTGGCCGTTGTGGCGGGCGTACTCCTCGATCAGGTGCACCAGGATCCAGCGCAGCGAGACGCTGTCCGAGCCGAGCACCGCCGCGTCCTGCGGGGAGAGCCGGCCGGCCGCCTCCAGCGGCGCGTCCGCGGTCAGCTCCCGGCCCCGGTCGATCTCCGTCCGCCAGTCCACCAGCGCCTCGGCCAACCCGCGCGCCGGGTCCAGCCCGTAGCCGCCCTCGTTCTCCGCGCCGTACACCGGCGGGACCTCCCGGCCGGCGAACACCCGCTGGTACCAGTTGCGTTCGACCTCGGCGAGGTGCTGCACCAGGCCCAGCAGGGTCATCGTGGACGGCGGGACGGAGGCCAGCCGCACCTGCCGGTCGTCGAGCCCGTCGACCTTCCGGGCGAGGGTGGCCCGCTGGAAGTCCAACCAGCTCTCCAGCATGGCGCGTTCAGCGGCGTGCGGAGGCGGGATCGGCCGCCCGTCCGGAGTCGATGCCATGGCTCCCACTCTGGCACACACCCGCGCTCGCCCACCCCGGACGCCGCCGTCGGGTCAGGGCCGCGAGCAGCGCGAGCTGCACGCCCGCGCCCGCCGCCGGCCCGAGCCACACCCCCGTCACCCCCAGCGGCCCGGACAGGGCGGCCGAGGCGGCGAGTTGGGCCCCGAGCCCGAGCAGGACGGAGACCACCAGCGGACGGCCGGCGCCCGCCCCCTGGTGCACCCCGCCGAGCGCCACCACCAGGGCGTACGGCAGCAGGTAGAGCGCCGCCGCGCGCAGGAAGCCGACGGACTGCGCGGCCACCGCCCGGTCCGCGGTGAAGAGCGCGGTCAACGGGACGGCGAGCGTCGCGGCCGGCACCGCGGCCAGGGCACCGAGCAGGGCGGCGAGGCGTCCGGTGGCGCGGCGCAGGGTGTCCAGCGCGGCGCCCTGCCCCGCGCCGGTCAGGCGGGCGGCCTCGATCGCCGCGGCCTGGCGCAGCGCGTAGAAGGCCATCGTGACGACCAGCAGGACGCGGTAGCCGAGGCCGTACCCGGCCAGCGCCGCGACGCCGAAGCCCGCGACCAGGCCGAGTTGGGCGGTTCCGACGGCCATCCGGGCGGTGAAGTCCAGGCCGAACGGTGCGCCCGCGCGCAGGATCCGGACCGCCGCCCCGCCCGCTCCCCCGGTGCCGTCGGCGGTCCGCGGCCGCGGCTCCGTTCGTCCCCGTCGCCGTCCCCACGCACGCCGCCGCAGTCGCCGCCGCAGTCGCAGGGTGACGGCGAGGGCGACCGCCCGGGAGAGGGCCAGGGCCAGGGCCGCGCCCGGCACCCCGAGGGCGGGCAGCGGCCCGGGGCCGAGGATGAGCAGCGGGTCGAGGAGCAGCAGCAGCGCGTTGGAGAGCAGGGCGATCCGCATCGGCGTGCGGGTGTCGCCCGCGCCCTTGAACAGCTCGTCGGCGACGCGCTGGCCGAAGAAGAGCGCGAAGGCCGGGAACGCGACGGTGAGGTACCCGGCGGCGTGCGCGGCGGCCGCACCGTCCAGGAAGGCCCCGACCAGCCGGTCGCGCAGCAGGAAGCCGGGGACGGCGAGCACCGCGCTGCCCGCGGCGCAGAGCCAGGTGGCCTCTCGGGCGGTGCGGGCGGCCTCGGCGCGGTCGCCCGCGCCGAGGCCGTGGGCGAGCCGGACGCTGGTGCCGGAGGCGACCACCAGCACCAGCCCGAGCAGCAGGTTCTCGACGGTGCCGGCCAGCGTCACGGCGGCGACCGCGACCCCGCCGAGGCGGGCGACCCAGAGCGCGCCGATCACCGAGGCGACCACCCCGGACAGCAGCTCCGCGTAGACGGGTACCGCCAGTGCCGCGAGCCGGCGCAACTGCCCGCGCATGGCCCCTCCCCCTTCGTATGGTCCGCTCGCCCGGCCTCGACTCGCGTGGACCGGCTCCCCTTGCCTCGAATAGAGATAGATCGTTTCGAGGTACATCGACAAGAGGTAAGATGGGCGCTCCACAGGGCGCACTCCGACCGAAGGGCTCCAGCCGTGTTGACGCTCGCGATCCTCGGCTTCCTCTACGACCAGCCGCTGCACGGCTACGAGCTCAAGTCCCGGATCACCGGACTGACCGGCCACGTCCGGCCGGTGAGCGACGGCGCGCTCTACCCCGCCATCGCCCGGCTGGAGAAGGCCGGGCTGCTGCACCGCCGCACCGAACCGGGCAGCGGCGCGGCACCGCGGCAGACGCTGGAGCTGACGGCGCAGGGGCGGGCCGAGCTGCTGCGCCGGCTGGCCGATCCGGAGCAGGCCGAGATCACCGACCAGATCCGCTTCTTCACCGTCACCGCCTTCCTGCACCACCTCACCGATCCGTCCGGACAGGCCGCCGTCCTCCGCCGGCGGCTGGACTTCCTGGACGCGCCGAGCAGCTTCTTCCACGACGGGACGGGACAGCCGGTGACCGCCGAGCGCGAGCCGAACCCCTTCCGGCGCGGGATGCTGCTCGTCGCCCGGGCCTCCACCACGGCCGAGCGGGCCTGGCTGACCGAGACCGTCGCGGAGCTGGAAGGACCGGTCGACGCGGAGCACCCGGGACGGCCCGACGCACCGGCGCTGTGACCGCCCCTGAATCACTAGGCCGGCCAGGCGATTCGAGAGCGGAAACGAAGGCGCGCGCCCCTGCCGAACGGCCGAGCGAAGAATCGGCTCCGGGCCGTTCCGCCCCTGGTCACCACCGGCCCCGGCGTCGCTATGATGATCCGCCTCACGTCCTCGGCGTCCCCCTCGCGGACGTGATCCGCCACCGCGCCCCGCCGTCCCCCTGGAGGCCGCCGTGCCCGTTCCCGAGACCGCGGCCGAGGCCGCCGTCCCCTCCGCGCCGCTGAAGCGGGACGACATCCCCGGCTGGTTCTTCAGCCTCGACCGGGCCGCCTTCAGCCATCTGCTGTCCGCCCAGAGCGCGGCCGGCGTCACCGGCGACATCCTGGAACTCGGCAGCTACCTGGGCCGCAGCGCGGTCCTGCTCGGCGACCACCTGCGGCCGGGCGAGCGGCTGACGGTCTGCGACCTGTTCGACTCCGACGCGGGCGACGCCGACAACGCCGCCGAGATGGACATGTCCTACCGCCGGACCCTCACCCGCAGCGCCTTCGAGGCCAACTACCTCGCCTTCCACAGCTCGCTGCCCGAGATAGTGCAGGCCCCGACCTCGGTGCTGGCCGACGGCCGCATCCGGGCGGGCAGCTGCCGCTTCGTCCACGTCGACGCCTCCCACCTCTACGAGCACGTCGCCGGGGACATCGCCGTGGCCCGCGCCGCGCTCGCCGAGGGCGGCCTGGTCGCCCTGGACGACTACCGCTCCGAGCACACCCCGGGCGTCTCCGCCGCGGTCTGGGAGGCGGTCTTCACCGGCGGGCTGCGGCCGGTCCTGCTCACCCCGATGAAGTTCTACGGCACCTGGGGCGACGCGACGGCCGTCCAGGCGGTCCTGCGGGAGCGCGACTGGCAGGCCGAGGGGTACACCGTCGACGAGGACACCATCGCCGGCGCCCGGGTGCTGCGCCTCAACTACCGGGTCAAGTCCCCGGTCCAGCGCTCCGCCCCGCGCCGGCTCGCACTGGAGCTGCTGCCCCCGGTCGCGACCAAGGCCACCCGGCGGATGCTCCGGACGCTGCGCGAACGCCGCGCCGTCCCGCCGGTCCCGAACGCCTGACCCGCGCCCGGCGCCCGCCCGGCCCCCCCCCCGCACCGGGCGGGCGCCGCTCCGGCCTGCCGTCACGTCACCCCATTTAGGCGATAACCATATTTAGCTTATTTCTTATTGTCGCTGCCGTTTCACTCCAACGAGGGAACCTCCTTTAAAGATTTGCCCACGGAACGTTAAAGGGCGCATAGTGATGACACCTCAGTTCGGTCTGATGAACACCAAGTTCAGGCAAAGTCATCCCCAGCAAGGAGAAGACCTTGTTCCACGGAAACACGGCATCGGACAACCCCGGCCAGCGGCTGCGCGCGGAGATCGCGGGCCCGGGGACGACGCCGTTGATCGGCGTCTACGACATGTACTCGGCCTCCATCGCGGCCGAGCACTACAACGGCATGTTCGTCTCCGGCTTCGGCTTCGCGGCCTCCTACTACGGGCTGCCCGACATCGGTTTCATCGCCTGGCCCGACATGGTGGGCTTCGTCGAGCGGCTGCGCGGGGCGTTCCCCCAGCACCACCTGCTGGTCGACATCGACGACGGCTACGTCGATCCGGAGGTGGCCTGCCACGTCGTGCGCAGGCTCGAACGGATCGGCGCGTCGGGCGTGATCCTCGAGGACCAGAAGCGGCCGCGCCGCTGCGGGCACGCGGACGGCAAGATCGTGCTGCCGCTGGAGGAGTACCTGGAGAAGCTGGAGCTCGTCCTCGCCAACCGGACGGACCTGGTGGTGGTCGCGCGCACCGACGCCACCGAGGAGGACGACATCCTGCGCCGGGCCCGCGCGCTCGCCGCCACCGACGCCGACGTGGTGCTGGTGGACGGCGTGCGCAGCGAGGAGTGGATCCGCCGGATCCGCCGGGTGGTCGGCGACAAGCCGCTGCTCTTCAACCAGATCGCGGGCGGCAAGTCGCCCCGGCTGTCGCTCTCGGAGCTGTCGGACCTGGGGGTGGACGTGGCCATCTACAGCACGCCGTGCCTCTTCGCCGCGCACCGGGCGATGGACGAGGCGCTGGCCGGGCTCAAGGACGCCGACGGCCGGCTGCCGGCCCCGGCCGGGGGCGGTGAGCAGGTCGGCGTGCGGGAGTCCACCGAACTGCTGGAGCGGAACATCTCGCGCTCCCGCGGGCTGATGGCGGTGACGGTGTGAGCGCCGGGCTGCGCGGGCCCGCCCCGCCCTCGCCGGCCGCCGCCCTGCGGGCCACCGCGCTGGGGCTGGCCGGGGCCTGCGCCCTGATCGTGGGCGCCGCGGCGCCCGCGGCGGCCGGCGGCGGGCTGATCACGGTCGTGGACAACTCGAACGCCGACTCCTGGCTGGAGATCGACCGCACGGCCAACCTCCAGAACGGCAGCGGGTCGGCGGGCAGCGACCACGACGGTGCCGGCTCGCTGGTCGGCGGCCTGCTCGGGCCGGCTTCCTCGTCCGGGCCCTCGCTCGGCCCGGTGACGGGGGGCGGCCCGTGACCGACCGCCTGACGCGCCCGGAGCAGCCACCAGGGCACCGGGCGCGCGGGGAGCGGACCGGCGATAGGCGCCCCTCCTACAGATCCGGCATTCTGAAAATAATCCATCCCACGCAACAACCACCCCCGGGGGGGGCGCGGCCGGCCCCCCCGCC
>NZ_JBEXJK010000401.1:0-7307 GCF_040609095.1 Kitasatospora sp. NPDC004799 | reverse complement strand
GTCCCAGGTCTCGTCCTCGTAGCCGCCGCCGCTGCCGTGGCAGCCCTCGCACAGCTCGGTGTGGCCGGGGCGGGGGTTGGCCTGCTCGTCCTCGGTGCGGCGCTGTTCGTCGGCGAGGTCGAGGGCGATCTCGTACGCCTTCTCCTCCTCGCGGGTCGGGTGGTCGATGTGGTCGTACTGGTCGAAGTCGTCGTTCATGGCAGGCCTTTCAGGCGTCGGGGGTGGCGGGCTGGGGCTGCGGGGCGAGGGCACGCAGGGCGTCGGCGATGGCGAGTAGGGCCAGCAGGTGGGCGTGCTCGGAGGGCGGCAGGTATCCGTAGTCGACGTAGACCCGGGCGAGGTCGTAGTGCGTGGCGGCGGGCCTGCCGCAGTCGGTGAGGGGGTGGGGCACGGTGTCCGTTCAGCGGTTGCGGTTGGTGACGTTGACGTGCACGTTCACGGCGCCCTGCCCGCCCCGGCCGCCCGCGCCGCTGCTGTTCTTGAGCAGGTAGAGGACGCCGAGGACGGCGACGAGCAGGGCGAGGCCGGTGGTGGCGGCGGCGAGGGCCTGGAGCAGGAAGCCGAGGCCGAGTCCGGCGCCTCCGATGCCGATGCCGCCGGCGAGCAGGCGGGCGGGCCACGGGTCGCGCGCCGGGACCTGCTCGGCGGCCTGCTGCTGCGCGGGCGCGGCGGGCAGGTAGACCACGGTCGGAGCGAGCGGCTGCGCGGGCGCCGGGGCCGGGACGTGGTACTGGTGGAGGGCAGGCGGGTTGGTGAGTGCGGCAGGGGCGGCGGCGTAGTAGGGGGTGCCGTCGGGGCCGTAGGCCACGGGGGCGGGCGCGGGTTGAAAGGGCGTGGTCACGGGCTTCTCCTGCCGGTCAGTGGAGGGCGCCGAGGGCGGCGGCGATGGTGGCGATGAGGTGGTCGATGGCGGTGTGGAGGCCGGTGGAGGCGAGGGCGTAGCCGAAGAGGGCGGCGACCACGGCGGAGCCGAGGCGCACGTAGTGGTGGCGCATGAGGAAGAACAGCGCGACGCCGCTGAGCGCGGTGAGGGAGACGGAGAGGATCACGGCACACTCCAGGGTCCGGTCGGGCAGTGCGGTGGGGTGGCGGTGCAGAACAGGCCGGGTCAGCGCAGGTTGCTGAGGGCGTTGCGGATGCTGCCGAGCTTCACGGGGCGGCCGCCGTCGGCGTTGACGGCTTCCAGCAGGGCGTGGGCGTCCATGTCGCCGTCGGCGCCTTCCAGGGCGGCCTGGACGCGATCGGCGATGGTGAGCCGCGCGGCGGTCTGCGGGCGGCCCGGTGCGGCCGGGGCGCCGCCGCTGCTGCGGGACCGGCCGCCGCCCTCTTCGCCGTCGGTGTCGGGCGGCGGGAAGGCGGCGTTGTAGGCGTCGGCGCCGTCGAGCTTGTCGGCGTAGGCGCGGCCGGCGGCGGGCCAGGACGCCTTCTCCAGGACGGCGTGCGGGTCGTCGCCGTACAGGGCGAGCATCTCGGGGTCCAGGCCCTCGGTGGGGATGGGGGAACCGACGCGGAAGAACCGCATCTTGGCGCCGGGGTAGGGGCCAGAGAGGTGGTAGCCGGTGCCCTGGGTACCGGGGCGGTCGTCGGCGGCCTCGGTCTCGAACTGGGAGACCAGCCGGGTGGCTCCGGCCTTCTTCGGGATCGGGGCGAGCTTCTGGCCGGCGGGCAGCAGGCCATCGGCGACGAGCGTCTGCATCATGCTCGAGGTCCAGCGCAGCAGCAGCACTTCGCCTTCCTTGAGCATCGCGCGCATCGTGTCCGAGCCGCCGAGCTCGTCGAGGTGACCGGCCTGCGCGAACAGGGCGATGCCGACGCCCAGTGAGCGGCCGGTGCGGCCGATGTCCTTGATGTAGAAGGTGGCCAGGTCCCGGTAGGGGGCGCCCTTCTCCAGCAGGCGGTTGGCCTCGTCGATGACGACGTAGAGCAGCGGGTCGGGGCGGTCGCGCAGGAACTTGGAGCGGCCGGCCGCCGCGTACCGGGCGGCGCGCTCGCGCATGACGCACCAGGCGGTGTGCAACTGGGCGATGACGCCCTCTTGCGAGTACACCGCCCAGTCGACCTGCCCGCGGGCCTCGGGGGCGGACTGGCCCTCCTTCAGGTCGCCGTAGAAGGTGGCGATCCCAGAGCGCTTCATGCCGGCCAACAGGACCTGGCCGCCGGTGGACTTCCCGGCGCCGGTGGTACCGAACAGCAGCAGGCGCTGGGCCGAGCCGGAGACCGGGTCGTAGAGCTGGACGTGGACCCTGCGGCCGTTGTGGTAGCTGCCGATCCAGATCCGGCCGCGTTCGTCCATGGCCAGCAGCTCGGGGCCGGGCAGGCGGACGTCGGCGAGCGGGTCGGCGGGGTAGATGGTGACCAGGGCCTGGCTGCCCATGGCCTCGATGGCGAGGCGGGAGGGGTCGTCGATGCGCATGGCGTCGGCGAGTCGCTCGGGGTCGTAGGTGATGATGTCGCCCGGCGGCGCTTCGAGGGTGAGTTCGTAGATGCGGCTCACGCGTCGATCTCCCGCCCGGTGTCGGTGTCGACGACGCGGATCCCGGTGATCGTGGTGCCGGGCATGCCCTTGGGGGCGATGTGCTGGGCCCAGTGCACGTACATGTCGGCGGCGTCCTGCGGTGCGCGTCCGACGGTCAGGCGGCGGACCCCGGCGCCGCGGCCGGGCACCTTCGCGACCGTGATCTCCTCTTCGTCCCAATCGAGCAGGGCCGACAGTCGGGTGGTGGAGATCGTGGGGACCGGGGTGCCGTGGTGGGCGGAGCGGATGAGGGCGGTCATGGACTGCGGGCCGGTCTTCTCGATGTGCTCCAGGACGGTGCCGGGGGCGACACCGTTCTCGACGGCGGCGTGCTCGGACCACCAGGCGGCGAGCGGGTGCCGGTCCACGGCCTGCTCCAGGCCGGTCGGCGCGTCCTGCCGGGCCTGCTCGACGGCCTCGGGGGTGAGGGAGGGTTCGCGGCCGGCCATGACCCGGGCGATGCGGGCGGGGCGGATGAGCCACACGGCGACGCTCCAGACGGCGTCGGCCGCCAACTCCCACCAGCGCACGCCCGGCACCAGGCGCTCGACGACGAGCAGGCCGGCCATCGTGACGGCCGGGGTGAGGTAGAGGGCGGTGGCGGTGTCCCGGACGGGGGCTTCCTTGGGGAGGGTGGCGGACCAGAGGAGGCCGTAGAGGATCGCGGCGCCGGTGCCGCCGACCGTGGCCGGGTAGAAGTCGGTGGTGAACGCGCCGGCCGCCAGGCCCGCGGTGCCGGTGAGGGTGGCGGCGCGGCCGAGGTGGCTGCGGGCGGTGGCGACATGCCCGCGGATCGGGCCGAGGGACATCATCAGCGTGCTCTCCTTCGCGTTCCGTGGCGGGGCGAAGGGGCGGCGGCATCGCTCAACGGGGCGGCGCCGCCGCCCCGTTGGGGGTCAGCGGTTGCTGTAGAACGTGCGCTCGGCCATCTCGACGGGCATGGCGTTGGCGGCCTCGGCGACCGACCCGTAGTCGGCCTCGTGCGCGTCGGCGGTGGCCCGGAACGACGTGGAGAGGTCGGCGAGGTCGGCGGCCATGGCCTCGGCCTCCTCCAGGACCGAGCGCATGACGGCGGCGGCGTCGCGGTGCTCGGCGACGGTGTCGCGGTCGACGGCCAGCGCGGCGGCCTGGTCGGCGAGGCGGTCGATCGAGGCGGCGCACTTCTCGACGTACGTGTAGGCGCTGGTGACCACGTCGGCGACGAGCGCCAGCTTCACGCCGGTCGCGGTGAGCTGGGCGATGACGATGCCGTAGCGCACGGCCTCGGTGAGGGCGCGACCGGCGGTGGCGAGGGCGGAGCCGATCCCGCCGCCGGCGCCGTCCCGGTCGGTGGGCGCGGTGGACGCGGTGAGCGGCTGACTGCTGGTGACCTGCTCGGAGCTGGTGGTGTCGGACACGGTGCCTCCTACTCGTTGTGGTAGTCGCGCTCGGCGGGTGCGGTGTGGCCGGCGTCGCGTACGGCGTCCGCGAGCGGCTTGTGGCGGGCGGCGGCGTTGTCGCCGGCGGTGGTGATGGCCTCGGCGGCGGCCGGGATCTTCTCGGCGACCGCCTCGGCGCGGGCCTTGACCTTCGCGGTCTTCTCGATCAGGAGGACGACCATGCGCTCCAGGACGCCGGGCACCTTCAGCGCGAGGATCTTGGTGTGCAGCGTCTCCAGCTGCTCGGCGAGTTCCTCGCAGTCGGTGGCGGCTTGCTTGGCCTCGGCGGCGCCCTGGGTGATCTCCTCGCCCATGTCGGCGTCCGCCTCGATGACGTCGTAGATCGTCAGCTCGGCGTCGGCGAACTGGGTGCCGTGCGCGGCGCGCGGCAGGGGAATGGCCACTGACTGTCCTCCGGCAGGGCTCGGTGGTGGTGGAGTTGGGGGTTCGGTGGTGCCGGGCCGGGCGTGGGCCGTGCGGTGCGGTGCGCGGGGCAGCGCGGCCTGGCCTCGGCCGAGGGCGGCGGGCGGGGCGGGTTTGCGGGGGCCGCCGTCGACGCGTTCGACCGTGATCGTCTCGCCCTCGGTCCAGGCCCAGCCCGGCGGCGGGCCGAAGTCCGGCTCGGGCTCGGGCCAGATGTCGTTCGGTTCCCGGTCCCACCCGTACTTCCTGCGAAATCGCCACCAGGATCCGCCCTTGCGCGGGTCCTCGTGCGTCGGGTCCCCCCACCCGTCCCGCGGGCCCTTGTCCTCGCGCTGCCGTGCCCGTTCGGCGCGGCGGGCGTTCGCCCGTTCGGCCCGCTGCCGGGCCCGGTCCGCGCGCTGGTCGCGGCGTGTACGGCGCTTTGCGCGGCGGTTCTCGGCCCGGCGCGAGCGGGAGGTCCGACGGTCGCGGCGGGCGCGTCCCCGGCGGGGGCGGCTGCGGCGCCGGACCCTACGGATCCTGCGCTTGGGCGTCCGTGCGCCCGGGGTCTTCCCGCCGTCCCCGGTCTCCGGTGCGGCGCCGGCCTCGCGGGTGGACGCGGCGTCGGGCGGGACGGCCAGGTCCGTGCCGGGCGGCCCGGCCGCATCCTTCGGGCCCGGCTGCTCGGCGGCCGGGTCGGGAGCGGAATCGGCCTTGGGCTTGCGGCCGTTGAGGATCCGGTCGGCGGCCCGGGCCCGCAACGCCGCGCGGATCGTCGTCGGCGTCGAGCCGGACAGGGACGGGTGGGCGCCGGTCGGCTTCCAGGAGCCGGTGGTGATCCGGTCGGCGACCCGGCGGCCGGCGGCTCCCCGGATCGTGTCCGGCCCGGCCGGGGAGCGCTGCGGCTTGGCCGGGCGGTCCGCGGGGCCGTTGGTGATGCGGTCGGCCATCCGGCGACGGGCCGCGCCCCGGATCGTGTCCGGCCCGGCGCTCTGACGCAGCGCACGCCCCGCCGACCGGTCCCGACCCTGGTCCCGGTGCCGGTCCGGGGAGGCGGAGGACGCCGTCCCGATACCCGGATTCCCGGTGCCGGAAAGGCGATGTGGGCGCCCCGTCGACCCGGAGGCCTCCAGGGCCCTTCTACGGGCTTCCCGCACCCGATCCGGCCCCGGACTGCCACCGCTGCCCGACGGGCCGTCAGAACGGCTGTGGCGGGGCTTCTCGGGCGCCTTGCGGTCCGATGTGCCGCCCGGGGCGGTGGGGCTCTGGCGGAAGGTCGCCGGGACCGTCGGGCCGGGGCGGGTCGGGTTCTGCGCCGGATGGCGTGTGCTCCGACCGAATTCCGGACCGGACTGCACCCGGCTCCGGGGCGCCGACCCGTGAAGGGCGGCCCGGGAATCCACAGGCTGTGGATTCCCGGACGCGGCCGGGGACGTCCGCTGCCGTTCCACCGCCTTCTGGTGTTCGGCGCGGGATTTCATGTAGGCGACGAAATGGGCGGCGCCCCGCAGGGCGGCCACGGTGATCCCGGCCATCATGGCGACCGACATCGCGGCGATATTCACCGGGCCGCCGCTCTCGGGGGGTGGTCCGGCCGGGAGGGCGTATTCGCTTTCGCGGGAAAGGTCGGGGTTTTCGGGGATCGACAGGGACGCGGGCGGGGCCAGCTCGGTGGCGAGCGGGGCCAGCACGGGGGCGGTGTCGGGCGGCCGGTCCTCGGCCACGACCCCCGGCACGGTCAGCCGGGGGAACCCGAGCACGGTCCCCCCGTCGTTGTCGGCCATCGGGCCTCCAATCGGGGTGTCACGCTCCGTGACGCATCCGGAGGTCCTTCACGCGTACGCGTGCACGCGTACGTGGGACCCCCGGATTCACGCAGCGGAGTGATGATGATGAGCGCGAAGCGTCACCAGGGGGCGTGCGTCAGGACGCGGCGTGCTGCTGGGTCCAGGCGCTGAGCATCCGGACCAGGTCCTCCCACGACTCGTCGTCGGTGCCGGCCAGGGTGCGGGCCAGGTCCCACAGCTCCCGCGCCCGGTCCGGGTTCGTCGTCGTCGCCGCCAGGCGCTTCTGCCAGTAGGCGACCTGGCCCGGGGAGAGCGGCATCAGGCACTCTCCTTGAGGAAGTCGAGGAACGCCGGAGCCTGCTTTTCCCCGGAATTCCCGTCCGGCTTCTCGGAAAGCCCGGAGGAAATGCCGTGGAGGGTGGCGGCGGTGTCCACCGCGTTCGCGCTCCGGGCCGCCTGGAGACCGGCTTTGCGGTCCTTCTTCAGGGACTTCTCGGCGGCGCGTTCAGCGCGCTTCCTCGGCGACTCGACGAACCGGTGGTTGTATTCCGCGTCGAGCTTTCCGGCGGCGTTCACCGCCTCCCGCAGGTGCCGTTCCAGCTTGGCGAGCGGGCGGGTGGCGAAGTAGGCGCGCACGCGCGGCTGGAGCGGCCGGTCGCCGTCGATGCGCACCGACTCCAGGTCGGAGCGGTACTCGCGCAGCAGGGCCTGGACCTCGTCGGCCATCTGCCGCAGCCGCTCGCGCTGCTGGGCGGCATAGATGGCCGTACCGCCCGGGGCCGTCAGGTGGTCCGACGTCCACCTGCTCGTGCTGGTCATGGTGTTCCTCCTGTTCCGGGTGGCGGTAGGTCAGGCCGAGGCGACGAGCGCGGCGCAGGCCTCGAAGGCGTGGTGCCAGGCCTGGTCGAGCAGGTAGCCGGACTGGGGGTCGTTGCGGAGCCAGCCGTCCTTGCCAGCGGCGTGGGCCAGGCGGACGACGCCGTGGGGCTCGGGGTCGCGCCAGTGGCCGCCCTGCCGGTCGGCGACGTAGTGGGTGGCCGCGCTGAGCGTGAGCGCGGCGGCCACCGGGCCGGGCCGCAGGCGGATGCCGAGCAGGCCGCGCAGGAGTCCGGCAACAAGGACGAGTCCCGGGTGACGCTCACCGAGGGTCAGGTGCTCACCGAGTACCAGGCGCTGGAGCTGCTG
>NZ_JBEXJK010000400.1:0-7319 GCF_040609095.1 Kitasatospora sp. NPDC004799 | reverse complement strand
GCCGTGCGGGGGGCTGGCGGGCGCCCGGTGGTCCGGGCGTCAGGACGGGACGGAGGTCAGCGCGGTGACGAGTTCCCGCCGGCCGGAGATGGCGAGCTTCCGGTACACGCTGGAGAGGTGGAACTCGACGGTCCGGACCGTCAGGCAGGTCATCCGGGCGATGTGCCGGTTGCTGTGTCCGGCGCGGGCCAGGTAGGCGATCTTCTCCTCCTGCCGGGTGAGCTTCGAGGTGCCGGCGGGGGCCTGGAGGCGCTCCAGCGCGAAGCGGATGCGCTTCTGCCAGAACGCGTTGCGGCACTCGTACGCGACCATGGCCGCCTCGACGAGCCGCCTGCGGCCCGCGGCCACGTCCTGGCGCCGGATCTGCATCGTGCCGAGGTCGTAGAGGGCCTGCATGAACTCGGTGCGCGCGTGCCCCTGGGCCAGCAGTGCCACGGCCTCCTCGAGCACGGCGACGGAGGTTTCGTCCCGGCGCGCCACGCCCACGGCGTGCAGGGCGATGCCGATGCCGCGCGGCGATCCCCACTTCCTCGCCGCGATGAGCTCCTCCTCGGCGAGGGCGAGCGCCAGGTCGTACCGGCGGATGCCCAGCGCCCCGAACACCGCCCTCGACCGCCAGGGGATCACGGCGGGGTTGACGACGAAGCAGGTGTCGAGGACCCAGCCGCAGGCCATGTAGTCGTCGATGGCGTGCCGGAACTGCCCGCCGGCCAGGTGGAGGGCCCCGCGGGCGGCCAGGACGTGGGCGCGGTCCGGCAGGTCGGGGTCGAGCGGGCCGGCCAGCTTGCTGTCGAGCAGGACCTGGTGCGCCCGGTCGAGTTCGCCGAGCTGGACCAGCGCCTCGATCAACCAGGCGGTCGCGAGGCAGGCCGACCGCGTCGACGTGCCGCGGTCGAGCATGGTCCGGAGCAGGTCCGCGGCCCGGCAGGCCTTCCCCGCGAGCAGGCTGCTCCGGGCCCGCAGCAGCGTGAGCAGTTCCCGGCGCGGGGCCGAGCCCGTCCACGCGGGATCGTCCCGCAGCCGCCTGCACTGCGCGTCGGCGGATTCGAGGTCCCCGGCGTAGAGCAGGGCCAGGATCGCGAGCCAGGTGCGGTGCGGGTTGCGGTGCGGCTCCGCCGCGTCGAGCAGCCACTTGGCCTGCTCGTTGACCATGACACGGTCGACTCCGCGATTCGCGAACTCGATGGTGCTCAGGGCGAGGCTCAACTCGTCGGGCGGCAGGAGGGCGCGGTTCTCGGCGAGGGGGATTCCCGGCACGTAGGTGGGGGGGATTCCCGGGCCGTAGGCGTTCGCCGCGTTCCCGGCCGTCACGCTCCCGGTCGTCAGGGACGTGGGGACCTCATCGGTTCTGGTACGGATCCTTGTGGTCTGGCACTTCCTATCGTCTCCGGCCATTTTCTGCCACCCCCATAGCTGACGAATGGTGCCACTTCACGACATGACGCGGACTGGGGCGCGTCGGGCGGACCGCCCGTGGCTGACCTCGGGATCTGCGGCATCGTCGTTGATGGCCGTCGGTGGAGGTCGGGCTGGGAACTGCCCGGCGGAGCGGGGGAGTCACGACCTGGGCCGTGCCCCCGGTGCGGGCGGGGATCTGACGGTGGGACCGGTTGGAAAGCGTCGCGGGACAGCCACCCCGCTCTCGGGCAAACCCCTCTTGCCGAGAACGGTCCCTGGCTCCGAAAGCTCTGCGCGGTGCATCCCCGTAATTCCTGGACCGATCGGTCCACATCCCGGTGTGGGGATCATGTCACGATACGAAGTGTCTGTCAAAAGGTGGACCAGCAAGGGGGGTTGGGGGCGGCGGGAACCCCGGGGAGGGAGCGGCGAATCTGGTGGAGACCCGTAGAGACAGCGCGGCGGCTCCCGGTCCAAGGTCACCTGAGGGCAGACCCCGGACGCCCAGGACCAGGGAGGGAACGTGGAGCAGTCACAGAGGGTGGCGCTGATCAGCGGTGCGAGCCGCGGGATCGGAGCGGCTACCGCACGGGAGATGGGGAGGCGCGGCTTCCACGTCGTGGTGAACTACCGTCAGAACGCCGACGCCGCAGCGGAGGTGGTGAGTTCGATCGAGGCCGCGGGGGGATCGGCCCAGGCGCTGCAGGCCGATGTCTGCGACCCCGATCAGGTGTCCGGGATGCTCGACCGGGTCCGTGCGGACCGGGGTCGCCTGGACGCCCTGGTCTGCAACGCCAACACGGTGAACCCGCCCTTCGAGCCCCTGCTCACGCTCTCCTGGGACGACTTCATCGGGAAGGTGACCGGGGAGCTGGCGGGAGCGTACTTCCTCACCCAGGCCGTGCTGCGCGGCATGGTGGAGGACCGCCGGGGCCGGATCGTCTACGTCTCGAGCACCGCGGCGGACACGATCGGCACCGTCGCGGCCCACTCCACGGCCAAGGCCGCGCTCAACACCTTCAGCCGGCACATCGCGGGAGTCGCCGCCCAGTACGGGGTCGTCGTCAACACCGTCGCCTTCGGCGCGGTGCGGACCGACGCCAGCGCGGGTGTCATGACGGACGACCTCCGCACGTTCATGGAGAGCCGGTCGGCGTCCGGCCGGCTGCTGGAGGCCGAGGAGGCGGCTCGCAGCATCGCGATGCTCGCCGACGAGGACTTCAGCGGGTCCGTGGGCCAGGTGCTGCGGGTGGACGGCGGCTTCGAGGTCCTGGACCGGCAACTCAACCCGATGGTGCGGCACTTCGAGTAGACCGGCGCCGCACCGGGCGTTCCCGCAGGGCCGACCGGCCGGCCCTGCGGGGCGCCGTCAGCGGAAGCTGTGCGCCAGCGGATGCAGCTGCTGGTCGAGGACCTCGAAGCCGCCGTCCACCCGGATGACCTGGCCGGAGGTGAAGGCGAAGCCGTCGTCGGCGACGAGGGCCACGGCGCGCGCGGCGTCCGCCGGCTCCACCGGGCGCGCCGCCACCGAGCGGTCGGTCGTGTACTTCCAGAACTCCTCGCTGAACTCCGCCGTGGCGTCGGTGCGCACGGCGCCGAGGGCGACGGTGTTCACGGTCACCCCGTACTCGGCGGCGATGCCGGCGATGTGGCGGCTGAAGGTGTTCAGCGCCGCCTTGGCGACGGAGTGGGGCAGGGCCATGCCGATGGTGTCCGAGGCCGTGCTGGAGATGTAGACGATCCGGCCCGACCGCTGTGCGCGCATGACGGCGAGCGTCTGCTGGGTGAGGAAGAAGGAGCCGGCGAGCTCCCCGTTGACCTTCGCGGCGAACGCGTCCCAGCTCAGCTCGGCGAAGGACGCGAAGGGCGGTGTCACGGTGTTCGCGTTGCAGACCAGCAGGTCGATGCGTCCGTGGTCGGCCCGCACCCGCTCGACGAGGGCGGCGACCTGGTCGGCGTCGCAGACGTCGGCCTGCGCCGCCTCGGCCGTACCGCCGTGCGACTCGATCTCCGTGACCACGTCCGCCGCCGCTTCGGCGTCGCTCCGGTAGTTCACGATCACGTGGTAGCCGCGGCCGGCCAGCTCCTTGGCCGTCGCGGCGCCGATGTTGCGGCCCGCACCACTGATCAGGGCTGTGCGCTTCGACTGGTTCACGGTGTCTCCCGTCGGGTGTCGCCGGCGTTCCTGCGGCTCGACCCTAGTCGCGCGGGGGAGCCGGAGGATTGCGGGCCGACCACAGGAAAGGTGCGCGGGCCTTGTGACGCGTGTCCCGCGGCTGCGACTGTCGGTCCGGTTCCGGCAACCGGCGGAACGGGGTCCGAAGCGCTCGGGAGGATGCACGATGGCGGACGAGGGTGACCTGGTGGCACGGATCGACGAACTCTCGGCCAGAGTGCGGGAGCTCGAGGCGATCCGTGAGCTCACGAAGCTGCGCAACGCCTTCCACCACCGCCTCAACTCGCAGGACTGGCAGGGCCTCGGCGCCCTGTTCACGAAGGACGCGCACCTGGACTACGGAAGCTTCGGCGACGCCCGTGGGCGCGCGGCGATCCAGGAGTACTACAGCGCGCTGCTGCCGAAGATGGTCGAGCTCCAGGGCGCCTCCGAGGTGGCCCTGAGGAACTTCAACCAGGCGCACCAGGTGGAGGTGGAGGGCGACGGCCGCGCGTCCGGCGCCTGCTTCTTCGTCGAGCACGTCCGGTTCGACCGGGCGGACCTCGTGCACCAGAGCGTCGGCCGGTTCGCCGACACCTACGTCCTCGAGGACGGCCGGTGGCTGTTCGAGCGCGTCGAACTGGACCACTACTGGGTGGTTCCGCAGAACAAGGAGTGGCGCTGGCCCTGGTGACGCCGGGCGCGCGCGGCGGATTGACACCCGGATCAAACCGCTACTAGCGTAGTTGCAGTTGGATCGGCGAGGCGACCGTCGCGAAGGGGTCATCACGGTGAGCATCAGCAGCAGGAGCGCGGTGGCGATCCACGCCCTCACCATGCTGGGGCGCTGGGACCACTCGCTGACCTCCGTGGAGATCGCGGAGAGCCTGGCCAGCAATCCGGTCCTGGTGCGGCGGATCCTCGGCAGTCTGAGAGACGCCGGCCTGGTCCTGTCCACCGAGGGGCGCAACGGCGGCTGGTCGCTCGCCCGGCCGGCCCGCGAGATCACGCTCTACGACGCGTACACGGCGGTGGAGGCGGGGCCGATCCTGTCGCGGCACCCGCATCCACCGAGCGCCGAGTGCGAGGTGGGGCGGAACATGCAGAAGCTGCTCGAGGCGGAGTTCCAGGACGCGGAGCGGGCCATGAAGGAACGGCTCGGGCGGACGACGATCGCCCACCTCGTCCGGCAAGTACTGGCCAGTGAGCGGGAGCTCGCGCAGCGCGTCACCAGCTGACCGATGGCGGAGGCAGTGCCTCCGCCCTCCTTTTGCCCTAACTGTAACTATCATGGTGGCGGAAAGTCACCCGAAGGGCCTCGAATGACTTCCACGTCGACAACGACCGAGCGGACCGGCTCGGGGACGGGCTTACTCGCCGTCCTGATGCCGGCGATCCTCGCCACGGTCACGGCCAGCGACATGGTCAACCTGATGCTTCCGACGATCGGGTCCGAGTTCGGCGCCTCCGAGGCGGAACTCGCCTGGGTCGTCACCGGCTTCCTGCTGATGTTCTCCGTCGGGATCCCCCTGTACGGCCGCATCTCGGACCGGGTGAGCCTGCGCCGGCTCTTCGCGTTCGCGCTCCTCACCTACGCCCTCGGGAGCCTGATCTGCGCGATCTCCCCGAACCTGGCCGTGCTCGTGGCCGGACGGATCGTGACGGGCATCGGCGCGGCCGCGATCCCGGTGCTGTCGATCATCGCCGTCACGACGCTGCTGCCGCCGGAGCGGCGCGGGGTCGGGATCGGCGTCGTCTCGGCCGGTGCGGGCGTCGGCACCGCCGCCGGGCCGGCGCTGGGCGGCGGCATCGGGGAGGCGCTCGGCTGGCCCGCGCTGTTCTGGATCATGCTCGTGGTCTCGCTGCTGCTGCTCGTCCCGGCCCTGCGGGTCCTCCCGGACGAGGCTCCGCAGGGCTCGGGCCGGCTCGACCTCCCGGGCGGCATCCTCCTCGGCCTCGGCGCCGGTCTCGTCCTGTTCGGCATGACCCGGGCGCAGGTCTCCGGCTTCACCGACCCGCTGTCCTGGGGCAGCCTGCTGGTCGCCGTCGCGGCGCTCGTGGTCTTCGGGGTGCGCACCGTCCGGGTCGACCAGCCCTTCGTTCCGCCGTCGCTGTTCACCAACCGCGTCTACCGGACCGGCATCCTCGTCGCGTTCCTGGCCATGGTCGTCAACCTCGGCGGCCTGGTGTTCGTCCCGCTGCTGCTCGTGGAGGTCAACGAACTCACCCCGGGCAAGGGCGCGTTGGTCATGATCCCGGCCGGCGTGGTGACCGCGCTGCTCTCGCCGTGGATCGGACGCCTCGCGGGCCGCGTCAACGCGCGGGTCCTGGTGCTCTTCGGGCTCGGCCTGATCGGGCTGTTCTCGCTGTTCCTCTCGTCCTTCACCGGCGGCTCCTCGGTGCTCTTCGCCGGCGCCGGGATCCTCGGGCTGAGCATCGGCTTCATGTTCGTGATGACCACCATCATCGGCGCCGCGGCGAGCGAACTGCCCCCCGAGCAGGTCGGTGTCGGCCTCGGGATCCTCCAGGGGGCCCAGTTCCTCGGGGCCGGTACCGGCCCGGCCGTGTTCGGCGTGCTGGTGTCCGCGCGGCAGCAGAGCGGCAGCGACGCCGTCAACCCGCTCTTCTCCGGCCACCACGGCTCGGCCTACTCCGACGTCTTCCTGGCCATGGCCGTGGTCGTCCTCCTCACCCTCGTCGTCGCGTCCCGGATGCGGCCCACGGCAGCGGCAGCGACCGCGGCGGAGGGCGAGGCCGGAGCGGGGAGCGAGGCCGGAGCGAAGGCCGAAGCGAAGGCCGGGGCGGCCCCGGTGGCCGCGTCGGCGCAGGAAGTGAAGAACGTCCAGTAGGACCGCGACCCGCCCCGTCCGGGGCGGGCCGGATCCACCGAGTGTTGGTTGACGAGCTTGCGAGCGACAAGGGGACCGGCATGACCACGCAGCGGACTTTCTCTCAAGAGGACAAGGAATACGAGGCGTTGTACGCGGGGCGCGCGTCCTTCGACGGCGTCGCCCCCGGTGAGGTGCTGATCCCCTGGGACATCGGCGAGCCCCAGCGGGCCGTGGTGGACCTGGCGCGCGCGGGCGGCTTCAGCGGCAGGGTGCTCGACGTGGGCTGCGGACTGGGCGAGAACGCCATCCTGCTGGCGGCCCAGGGGTACGAGGTGACGGGCGTGGACGGCTCGCCCAGCGCCGTCGAGGAGGCGGCTCGGCGGGCCGCGGCCCATGGCGCGCGGGTGCGCTTCCTGACCGCGGACGCCACCGAACTGGACGGTGTCGGAGGCGACTTCGACACCGCGCTCGACAGCGGCCTCTACCACTGCCTGAACGACGAGCAGCGCTCGGCGTACGCCGCCGCGCTCCACCGGGTGTGCCGGCCGGGTGCGGTGCTGCACCTGTTCTGCTTCGCGGAGTCCATGCCGTCGGGGACGCCGATCGTGGCGGAGGCCCTGGTCAGCGAGGCCAACCTGCACGCGAACCTCGGGCGGCACTGGGAGATCCAGGACATCACCGAAGCCGTCTTCGCCACGACCTTCACCCGCGAGATCCTGGCCAAGCTGGGTACGGCGGGCGCCCCGGACACCGGCGCCAGGCCGGGCCCGGACGCGATCCAGGTGGACGAGCGCGGGCGGGTGCTGACCCCGATGTCCCACGTGCGTGCGCGGCGCAGGTGAGGTCGCCGAGCGCCCGGTCGGCGGTCTCCCGCCAGTTGTCGCCGTTGAGTGCCTGGACCACCCGGTCGGGGCCGCCGGCGCCGACGAAGTCCG
>NZ_JBEXJK010000399.1:0-7362 GCF_040609095.1 Kitasatospora sp. NPDC004799 | reverse complement strand
GGACCGGCTTCACCACGTAGTCGTCCGCGCCGGACTCCAGGCCCACCACCACGTCGATGTCGTCCGAGCGCGCGGTGAGCAGGATGATCGGCAGCGTGCGCGCGCAGCAGGTCCCCGACCCTCATGTCCGCTCCCCGCCCTCGTCCGGGTGTTCCAGCAGGTACTCCAGGTGGCGCCGCCCGAGGCTGTAGTAGGTGCGGGCGGTGGTGTGCGCGATGCCGAGGGACCGGCCGATGTCGGGGTACGACAGCCCCGCCTGGCGCAGCCGGACCACGTCGGCCTGGACCGGGGCGGCCCGCGCGAGTTCCTCCATCGCCCAGTCCAGGGCGTCCAGCTCGGCGAGCTCGTTCAGCTCGTCCTGGCTGGTGTCGGGGCGGCGCTGGGCGATCACCCGCAGCCGCTTGCGCTCGATCCGGCGGCGCTCGCGCAGCACGTCCACCACCGCGTCCTTGACGATCTTGAAGGCGAAGGCCTGCGGATCGGGGCTGGCCAGGGCCCGGCGCCAGTTCTTGTAGAGCGTGGTGCCCGCGTTCTGGACGGCGTCCTGGGCGTCCTCACGGTGCCGCAGGCGCTGCTGGGCGTAGCGGAGGTAGCCGGAGTTCTCTCGGGTGAAGAAGGCCTCGAAGTCGTTCGGCAGGTCGCCGAGCGGGTCGGCTCGCAGGCCCCGCTCCTCGCCCGGCCCGGGAGTGCTCACGCGGGCCCCCCTTTCGTCGGTCGACTGGCCGGCCCGCCCGGTGGCACGCCGACGGCCCCTTGGGGGCTCGTGGTGTAACCGTCCGGGAGGTCCGGGATGTTGACCGGATCGGGCCGACAATTGCCGAACGATTCCGTTCACTTCCGAACAGCATCGCTGACCTGCCGCTTCACCCTTCCGGGCCCGATCGGAGCGCCTTCCGTGTGACCCAGATCACATTCCGTGGGGGGATCGCTTGACAAGCCCGCCGATCCCGCCCCTTACGGCGCGGGCTCCACCTCCGCGGCGTCCAGCGCGGCGGTCACCCGGTCCAGCAGCCCGCGCAGCGCGGCCAGGTCCTCGACCGGCAGCCCCGTCGCCGCGAGCAGCCGGCGCGGGACCTGCCCGGCCCGCCCGCGCAGCGCCGACCCCTCGGGGGTCAGGCGGACGGTGACCGACCGCTCGTCCTCCGGGCTCCGCTCGCGGCGCACCAGCCCGGCCGCCTCCAGGCGCTTGAGCAGCGGGGAGAGCGTCCCGGAGTCCAGCCGCAGCCGCTCGCCGATCCGCTTGACGGGCAGTTCGCCCTCCTCCCACAGCACCAGCATGACCAGGTACTGCGGGTAGGTCAGCCCGAGGTCCCGCAGCAGCACCCGGTACACGCCGCCGAAGGCGCGGGAGGCCGCGTTGAGCGAGAAGCAGATCTGCTGGTCGAGGCGGAGCAGTTCCTCGTCCGCCAGGCCGGGGTCGGTGGTCATGGACCCATGGTACCGACCACCATCGCACGATTGAGTTGTGCGCAATTGAATTGCGTGCTCTACTTGTCACAGCGCAGCGACGACCAGCCGGCCGCCGCGAAGCACCCGGGACGGCGACCGCCCCGGACCACCGACCGCAGGAACACCCAGGACCTGAAGGGACGCCACCATGGACGCGCTCTACACCGCAGCCGCCACCGCCAACGGCCGGGAGGGCCGCGCCGTCAGCTCCGACGGACAGCTGGACCTCGCGCTGGCCATGCCGCCCGCGCTCGGTGGCAGCGGTCAGGGCACCAACCCGGAGCAGCTCTTCGCCGCCGGCTACGCCGCCTGCTTCGCCAGCGCCCTCGGCCTGGTCGGCCGCCAGGCCCGGGTGGACACCAGCGAGGTCTCGGTGACCGCCGAGGTGTCCATCGGCAAGGACGGGGCCGGCTTCGGCCTCGCCGTCGTGCTGCGCGTCGAGCTGCCCGAGTCCCTCGCGGGCGAGACCGGCGAGCTGCTGGTCAAGCAGGCGCACGAGGTCTGCCCGTACTCCCGCGCCACCCGGGGCAACATCCCGGTCGAGCTGGTCGTCGAGTAACCGACTTCGGGCGACCGGTCACCCTCCCCCGACCGACCGGTCGCCCGATCCCCCGGCCCCCGTGGCCGACGGGCCGGGCCCGCCGCGAACGCACTGCGGCGGGCCCGGCCCGCATTGCCCCCCGATGAACTCCCGGGTCAGCCGCCGCCCGGCCCGTTCGCCGAGCGCAGCGTCTCCAGCCGGTGCCGGTACTCCTCCGCGTCGATCTCGCCCCGCGCGAACCGCTCCGCGAGCAGCTGCTCCGGGGACACCCGTTCGCCCTCCGGCCCACGCTGCCCGGCCGGACCCCGGCCTTGAGGGCCGCCCGCCCCTGGCCCGCCGGCCCCCGGAGCCCACCGGCCGGGCGGGACCGGCTGCCGCCCGTGCGACGCGTAGCGGAACAGGGCCACGGCCAGGAGCACGACGATCACCAGGAACAGCAGCATCCCGAACGCCATCAGGCCCATGCCCCAGCCGTCCATCGGGCCGTGCCCGTGCCAGTACCTCATCAGGACCTCCTCCTCCGGCCCCGCCGGGGCCGCCGAGGTGCGCAGCGCCTTACCACCATCGTGCGCCCGCCAACCGTGAAAGCGGCGTGCGGGAGGCCCGCGAGGACGGTCCGGCACCCGGCCCGGCGCCCACCGGGTAGCGTGCCGCTCGTGACCCACCACCCGCCGCCCTCGTTCCACCCCCAGCGGCCCCCGGCTCACCGGCCACCCGCGGCCGTCCACCTGCCGGACGACGGCCGCTCCCCCGAGCAGCTCGTCGCGGCCGGGGTGCTGCGGCGCCACCCGGACCCGCGCCCCCACCCGGCGCTCGGCCACTCCCCGATCGGCTACGTCACCACCGCCCTCTGGGCCGAGCTCACCGCCCTCGCCATCGCGCCGGCCGCCGCCGAGACCACCGCCGCCGCGCTGCTGCGCTCGATCGCCGACCGCGCCGTGGACGCGGCGCTCGCCCCGGGCAACGAACGCGCCCCGCGCGACGACCTGTACGTGACCGACCCCGCCCACATCGGCCCGCACCGCCGGGCGGTCTGGTTCCAGCGCACCGCGACACCCTCCCCGTACGCCCCGTACGGGCCGGGCGACCCGCGCGCCCTCCTCACCCCGCTCGACCCGCGCGGCGGGTACGCCCCGCGCGGCCCGATCACCGCCGCGTTCGCGCCGCACGAACCGTAGGCCGCTGCGCCACCGCGCTCAGCGCTCCACCCGGAGGCTGTGGCACACCCAGCTCAGCCGGTCCGGCCCGCCGTACGGGGGCCGGTCGTGGTACACCCCGTCCGCCACCGAGATGTTGACGATCAGGTACGCGTGCCAGCCGGACCCGACGCCGTGCAGGTCCGCGTAGACCAGCTCGTCCGCCACGTACCAGTCCACCGATTTCGCGCCGAGCACCACCCGCAGGTCGAAGGTCGCCCCCGGCCCGATCCCGGCGCTCGCGCCGTGCCAGTACCGGAAGCCGCCCCGGACGTGGTTGGAGATCTCCAGCAGGTCCGGGTTGTCCGGGTGGTACTCGAAGACGTCCACCTCGTTGCCGCCGTCCCGCCAGGTCCAGATCGCCGGCCAGGCGCCCAGCTCCACGGGCAGCGTCACGGTCGCCGACAGCACGTCCCCGGCGCGGACCTGGAAGCCGTCCGGACTCCCCTCGGTGGTCAGCAGGTTGCAGCTCCACAGGCCGCCGCTGTGCCGCCTGACCGCTGCGAAGACCCCGTCGGGGCAGTAGTCGCGGCTGAGGTAGTCGAGTTTGTGGTCGCTCCGGTTGGTCGGCCCCATCCGGGGATACGCGCTGCTGCGCCCGGCGATCCACTGACTGGTCGAAGTGAAGTCCGCGTCGAACACGACCGCCACGGCCGCCTCCCCGAAGCTCCGGCGTCCCGGCAGTCCGCACCACCGGGCACACAGGGTGAGTTACCCGATACCCTCCGCAGTATGCGGGCGAATCGTTCGACCTCTGAACGAACGGGCGGCGCGGCGACGGCTCGGCGGGCGGCGACAAGCGGCGGCCCCAGCCGACCGGACTCAGCCGACCGGCGCCGCGCCGCCGGCCCCGAGCCGGTCGGTCACCGACACCACCCCGTCCACCGAGCGGCACAGGTTGAGCACGATCGGCACCAGGTGCGGCTCGGGCACGGTGCCGCTGAGCACCACCCGCCCCTGGTCGACCTCCACCCCGATCTCCGCCGGACTGACCCCCTCGATCCGGCCGAGCACCTCCTCGACGATCTCCCGCCGGATCACCCGGTCCTCGCGCAGGAACACCCGCAGCAGGTCGCCGCGGCTGACCATGCCGATCACCCGCCCCTCCTCGTCCAGCACCGGCAGCCGCTTCAGTCCGTGCCGGCTCATCAGCCGGGCCGCCGCGACCACGCTGGCGTCGGGCGTGGTGCAGACCGGCTGCGCCGTCATCAGGTCCGCCGCGGTCACCTCGCCGCCCGGGCCCGCCTGGACCGACTCCGGCGCGGGCAGCAGGCTGGCCGGGTCCTCCTGCGCGGCCAGGGTGCGCAGCAGGTCCGCCTCCGAGACCACGCCGAGCGGCCGCCCCTCCGGGTCCACCACCGGGACGCCGGTGATGTCGTACTCGCTCAGCAGCGCCACGATCTCCCGGAACCCGGTCTCGGGGGAGACCAGGACCACGGGGCTGGTCATCACGGATTCGACGGTGGCATGCCGCACGCCGGTTCACCTCGTCCAACATCGCCGGTGCGACCGGACGCGGGTCGTCCGGACCGGTACGGGCAGCATCGCGCGCCCCGGCCCCGATCGCCAGGGGCCAAGGGGCCGAACGGGTGGGACCAAGGGCCTGCCCCACCAACACGTCCCCGACACGCGGCCGTCAGCCCGACACTGCCGGCCGGCGGGACGGCTCCCGCCCGTAGTCCGGCAGGTCGAGGCTGCTGACCCGCTTGCCCAGCTCCAGCATCCGGTCCAGCGCCCAGCGCCGGTTGAGCAGCGCGTTGCGGAACCGCAGCCCCGCGGCCGTGCGCGGCGCGAGGAACGGCCCGGTCCGGTCGCCGCCCTTCTGGCAGCCCCGCGCGTACGGGCGCAGCAGCCGCTCGTACCGTTCGAAGGCGGCCCGGTGGTCGCCGCGCGCCCGGGCCAGCTCGCCCGCCAGGACGTACGCGGCCACCACCGCCGTCCCGGTGCCCATGCCGCCGATGGTCGCTCCGCAGGCGGCGTCGCCGATCAGGGCGATCCGGCCGGTCGACCAGGCGGGCACGTCGGCGCGGCTGATCGAGTCGAAGTACAGCTCGGGTGCGGCGTCCAGGCTCTCCAGCAGTCGCGGCACCCGCCAGCCGAGGCCCGCGAAGGCGGCCCGGACCAGCGCCTTCTGCTGCGCCGGGTCGTGGCGGTCGTAGCGCAGTTCGGGCGAGGCGAAGAGGGCGAACGCACCGGCCCGGCCCGGGTCGCGGTGGGCGGCGCCGACGGACATCAGCCGGCCGGGGACGTTGAGGCCGACCCCGCCGGTCGGCAGCCCGAGGTCGTTGGGCAGCTGCCAGGTGGCCGCGTAGTAGCCGAGGTGCCGGACGTGGTGCCGCTCGGGGCCGAAGGCGAGCCGGCGGACGGTGGAGTGCAGTCCGTCGGCCCCGATCACCAGGTCGAACTCGCGCGGCGCCCCGTACCGGAAGGCGACCCGGACCCCGCCCGGGCTCTCCTCCAGGGCCGTGACCGAGTCGCCGAACACGTACTCGGCGCGGGCGCTGCTGTGCCGGTGGAGCAGCCGGGCCAGCTCCCCGCGCGGGACCTCCACGTCACCGCCGGCGAACTCGGCGGGCAGGTGCAGCAGTCGGCGCCCTTCGGGGCCGACGAAGGTCATCGGGCTGCCGCCGGTGCCGAGCGCGCGCAGCTCCTCCAGCACGCCCATCCGCTCCAGCACGGTCAGGTGGGTGGGGCCGCGGAAGTCGACGTCCTGACCGCCGTCGCGCAGCGCGGGGGCCAGCTCGACCACGGTCACCTCGAAGCCGTACCGGCCCAGCCAGTGGGCCAGCGCGGGGCCGGCGATGCTCGCGCCCGAGATCAGCACCTTGGTGCTCATGGAACCACTCCGTCCGAGGGTCAGAAAACTGTGTCTCGCGGACACTGTTCGTTGCTGTGTACGGTAGACACAGTTGAATCGGAAGGGCAACCCCCCAGGCGGAGGCCCGGATCGGACACGCGGTCGGAACGGGAGCGGATGATGGCCGAGGCGGCGAACGACACGGTGCGGCTGCTCTGGGGCCCGCCGGCCAGGCCCACCCGGGGCCCGAAGCCGGCCCTCAGCCTGGAGCGGATCGCCGCGGCCGGGGTCGAGGTCGCCGACGCCGAGGGGCTGGCCGCGGTCTCCATGCAGAAGGTGGCCGGGCTGCTCGACTTCACCAAGATGTCGCTCTACCGCTACGTCCCTGGCAAGGCCGAACTCGTCGCCCTGATGGTCGAGTCGGCCGTCGACGCACCGCCGGACGCCCCGGAGGGCGCCGACTGGCGGGAGCAACTCACCGCCTGGGCCCACCACTTGGCCGAGTCATTCGCCCGGCACCCGTGGCTGCTGGACGCCACCGTCGGCGCCCGGGTGCTCGGACCGCGGGAACTCGCCTGGCTGGAACGGGTGGTGGCGGCACTCGACGGCCACGGACTGACCGGCCCCGAACGGATGGACGCCGCCGTCCTGCTCACCGGGCACGTGCGCGGGATCGCCGCGCAGTCCCGCGCCGCCGGGCCCGCCCACACCCCCGAGGCCGAACTCCTCGCCGCCCTCGGCACCGTGGTCCAGGAGCACGCCGACCGCTTCCCCGCCGTCGCCGCCGCCATCGCCGAACCGGGCGGCCGCGACCAGGCGTTGGAGTTCGGCCTGGAGCGCATCCTGGACGGGCTGGCCGCCCTGATCGAGCGCCGCGCGACCACCGTCTGACCCGCCGCGCACAGACCGCCCGACCCGGCCCGCGCCCCGGAAAACCGCTCGAACCGCCGCCCGGCCGGTCGCTAGGCTCGCGCCCCATGGCGATGTTCGTGCACCTGACCGCCGCGGCGAACGCGCCGCGCATCCGCCGCGCCGGAATCCGCGCCGACAGCCCCGGCCGGGGCGGCGCGCACGGGGTGTACTGCTTCCCCGTGCTGCCCTCGTACACGCTGACCCACCAGTGGCTGCGCGAGCTGGCCCGGTTCCACCCCAAGGGCGCGCTGGTCGCGGTGCACCTGCGGCTGGACGACGGGCAGGAGGTGCTGGCCGGGCACTACGACGGCCGCACCCGGGGCGCCGAGCGCCCGGTGCCGGCCGCCGAGGCGGTCCGGCGGATCGGCGCGCTGCCCGAAGGTCCCGGGGGAGTTGGCGGTGCCGGTCCAGTGCGGGCTCTTGCCGTCGCGGATGTCGAAGCCGAGGCCCCAGTCGTTCGGGCGCCG
>NZ_JBEXJK010000398.1:0-7412 GCF_040609095.1 Kitasatospora sp. NPDC004799 | reverse complement strand
GGCGGAGGTGCCGCCGATGGTGGTGAGCGCGGCGGTCACCAGGTGCGGCTGGCCGCTGACGGCGCCGCCGGTGCCGGCCGTGGCGGCGGGCATGAGGTAGGCGACCAGCACCTCGCGCCACAGGACGAAGGGCGGGGGAGCGCCGGGGGCCTTCTTGCTCATGGGACGTCCTTTGCTGGGTGATAAGGCGCCTAAGTATTTGTGCTTAGGTGCCTAACTATTGGGGCGGAAGGGAGGCGGGCCGCCGTCCGGCGGCCCGCCTGGGTGAGGATCAGTCCTCGGTGAGCGCGTCCATGCCCGCGACCACCCGGGCCAGCAGGTCCAGGAAGGTGGCGCGCTCCTCGACGGAGAGGCCGCCGACCAGCGCCTGCATCCGGGCGAAGTGCTCGGGCGCCAGCTCCCGCAGCCTGTCGGCGCCCCGGGCGGTGAGGATCACCACGTTGCCGCGGCCGTCCTCGGTGGACGGCCGGCGGGCCACCAGGCCCTCCCGTTCCAGGCCGTCGACCAGCCCGGTCACGGTCGCCCGGGAGACGCCGAGGCTCGCCGCGAGCTGGGACGGCGACTTCTCGCCGCCGTGGTCCTCCAGGTCCGCCAGCAGCCGGTAGCGGCCGGTGGAGAGGCCGAAGCGGCCGAAGTGCACCTCGCCGGCCTGGCCGATCCGGGCGCCCGCCGCCATCAGCCGGGCCGCGACCAGGACGGCCTGCGGGTCGGCCGTGAGGCCGTAGCGGGCGATCTGGCGGCGGGCCTGGTCGAGGCTGGGGGCGGTGGGGCCGCTCTCGGGCTGCTGGGTCACGAGAAGTAATATGGCACCTAATCTGATTCCCGGTCAAGTGAGCCCGCGCCGATCAGGGTGTAGCCAGTACCACCCTCAAGACGGACACCTGCATGATCGAGCGTCAGGGCGGGGCCGGACAGGATCGTGTCCATGAACACCACCTCGAACCGCAGGCGCCGGATCAGCGCTGTCGCGATCCTGGGTCTCGCCGCGTCGGTGGCCGCGACCGGCACCGGACTCGCCGCCACGACCCCGCCGTCCACCGTGCACGCGACCGCTGCCGCGGCCGCTGCCGCGACCCCGCGGTCCTTCCAGGGCGCGCTCCCCGCGCCGACCGGCCCGTACGCCGCCGGCGAGGAGGTCATCCACCTCACCGACGCGAGCCGTCCCGACCCGTGGGTGCCGTCGTCCGGCCCCCGCCGACTGGCCGTCACGATGGTCTACCCGGCCGTCCCCGGGACCGGGACTCCGGCCCCTTACACGACCCTCGCCGAGGCAGCCGGAATCATCCAGCGCCGGAACCTGCCGGCGAGTTCCGGCGTCACCCCGGAGAGCCTCTCCGGCGTCACCACGCACGCCTTCGACGGCGCGCGGCCGCAGCGCGGCAGGCATCCGCTGGTGGTCCTCTCGCCCGCGGCCGAGAACCCGCGCATGACGCTCACCTCGCTCGCGACCGACCTGGCCAGTCACGGCTACGTCGTCGCGCTCGTCGGCCACACCTACGAGGACAGCGGCGAGACGCTGGCGAACGGCCAGACGCCGCCGTGCGCGATCTGCGATCACCCGGAAACGCTCGACTTCGACTCCGTCGCCGCCAGCCGCGCGCGGGACGTGTCCTTCGTGATCGACCAGTTGACGCACGGCACTACCGCATGGCGCCTGGCCCACCTCATCGACAAGCACCGGATCGGCATGGCCGGACATTCCCTCGGCGGAGCGGCGACCGCCGACACGATGGTCGCCGACCCGCGAGTGCGGGCCGGGGTGAACATGGACGGCAGCTTCCACCCGGCCCCGAAGCCCGGCCAGATCAACCGGCCCTTCCTCATGCTGGGCCACACGCCCGGCGGCGGCGACAACTACACCGACTGGGAGCAGACCTGGGCCGCCCTCGGCGGTTACAAGAAGTGGCTGACGGTCACCGGCTCCGACCACTTCAGCTTCTCCGACGGGGACCTGCTGCAGGAGCAGGCCGGGTTCCCGACGCCGCCCCTCTCACCGGAACGCGGGGTGGCGATCACCCGCGAGTACGTGACAGCGTTCTTCGACCAGGCGCTGAAGGGGATCCGCAGCCCGCTGCTGGACGGCCCCTCGCCGGACTATCCGGAAGTGCGCTTCCAGCACTAAAGCTTGTTCCAGAAGGTCTGGTGCGGGGCAGCGCCGCGTTGATCCTTCGGGGGGTCATGCGGCTCTGAGCGGGCCGCCGTCGTCGGTCGAGCGGTAGGGCTGGGCGGCGCGGGGGGTGATCCGGGGCGGCGTCCAGTCGGCGTGCCGCAGGACGGACCGGACCATCGCGCCGGGCGGGGTGAGCCGGATCGCGGCGTTGCGCAGGCCGACGGCCAGCGGGTGGGCGAGCTGCTGGCCCATCCGGCCGGCCCGGCGGGCGTCGCGGGCCACGGTCTGGCTGCGCGGGAGGCGGGCCGCGTCGTAGCGGGCGAGCGCGGCCTCGACCGTCCGGGCCTCGGCGAGCGCCGCCGCCAGGGTCACCGCGTCCTCCAGGGCCTGGCACGCGCCCTGGCCGAGGTGGGGCGTCATGGCGTGCGCCGCGTCGCCGAGCAGGGCGATCCGGCCCGAGACGTAGGACGGCAGCGGGGTGGCCAGCTCGTTGATGTCGTGGTGCAGCACCGCCTCCGGCCGGGTCGCGGCCAGCAGTGAGGGGATCGGCTCGTGCCAGCGCGCGAAGCGGCGGCGGACCTCGGTCAGCGGGTCCCGGTAGCGGACCCCGGCCGGGGCGTTCAGGACCGCGTGCCACTCGGCGGTGCCGTCGGGGAAGGCGATGTGGCCGAACTCGGCGCCGTGGCCCCAGGTCAGCTCGAAGTCGGCCTTCAGTCCGTCGACGGGGCGCTCGGTGATCGCCCGCAGCACCGTCGAGCCGCTGTAGACGGGCCCGGGGTGGCCGGGGAAGAGGCGGCGTCGGAGGCGGCTGTTGATGCCGTCGGCGGCCACCAGGAGGTCCGCCTCCAGGAAGTCCGCCCCCGGGCGGTCCACCCCCGGGCGGTCCACCCCCGGGCGGTCCGCCGCCGGGTGGTCCGCCTCCCGGGTGGTGCCGGCGAATCCGGCCCGGACCCGGAACGGCCGGCTGGTGTCCACCTCGGTCACCTCGGCGCCGATGACCAGGGACTCGGCGGGCAGCGCCTCGCGCAGGACGCGGTGCAGGGCCGCCCGGGGGATGCCGACGATCGGGGCACCCAGTTCCCGCTCCAGGGCCGCGCCCTCCATCGCGGCGAGCCGACGGCCGTCCGGGGTGCGGGTGCCGCCGGTGTACTGGCGGCGGGCGGCCGCCTCGACGGCCTCGCCGACGCCCAGGGCGGCGAGCGCGCGCATCCCGTTGGCGGCGAGGGAGATGCCCGCGCCCGCATCGTCCAGGACGCCGGCCCGCTCGACCACGGTCACGTCCCACCCCGCCAGCCGGAGCCCGATCGCGGCGGCCAGCCCGCCGATCCCGCCCCCGACCACCACCGCGCTGTTGCTGCTGCTCATGCCCGGTCCTTCCCGTGTCGCCGCGCTGTCTTCTACAGCTGTAGAAGGAGCGTACTACGGGGCTGCCGGCGGGCGGACGGGGGTGGGTGCGGGGCGCCCGGGCGGGGCCGGACATGGGGTGGGTGCGGGGTGCCGGGCGGCGGTGCGGCGCCGACCGGCGGGCCCCGCCGTCCGAGGGGGTGCGCGGCGGGTGCCGCGGGCCCGGTAGAAAGGGGGGATGCGGCGACACGAGGACCAGAAGCGGGACGATGCGGGGCGGCCGGACCGGCGGACGGCGCTGGCGGACGCCGCGATCGGGGTGCTGGCGGACCTCGGCGTGCGCGGGCTGACCCACCGGGCGGTCGACGCGGCGGCCGGGCTGCCGCTCGGGACCACCTCGGCCTACCTGCGGACCCGCCAGGCCCTGCTCACCGCGCTGGTGCGGCGGCTGGTGGAGCTGGACCAGGGCGAGCTGCACGCCATGGGCGAGCGGGTTCCGGTCCGTACGGCGGAGGAACTGGCCGACGGCATCGGCGAGTTGATGAATCGGCGGCTGTCCGGCGACGGGCGGCGGCGCTCGCTCGCCCGGTACGCCTGCGCGGTGGAGAGCGTGCGCGACCCCGAACTGCGGGAGATCCTCGTCCCGCGTGAGAACGCCGGGCGGGCCGCCGTCCGCACCTTCCTCGCCGCCCAGGGCGTGGCCGACCCCGACGGGCGGACCACCGCCCTGCTGGCCTGCATCGACGGTCTGGTCTTCGAGCACCTGGTGGGCGGCGGCGAGCCCGGGGCCGACGCGGTCCAGGGCCTGGTGGCGGCCGCACTGCGGGGCGCGGCCGCGCGCTGAGGCCGGCCGTGGGCCCGTAGCCGGAGGCGGGATCAGGCCTCCCGCGCCCGCCCCAGCTCGGCGGCGTACCCCGCCAGCAGGATGCGCAGCGTGCGCCGGAAGCACCGCTCGGAGTCGAGCCCCTCGCCGGTGGTGAAGGCCTGCGCCAGGTGGGGGAGGGCCTCCCGGTCCAGGGCGGCGAACTGCTCGGGTCCGGGCTCGGTGCCCTCGTGGTGGGGCGTCTCGCCGACCTCGCCCAGGGTGTGCCCGATGGTCCACCGGACGACGGAGTTGAGGACGTCGAGCGCGTCGCCGAGCGGGACGCCGTCCGCGTGGAGCACGGCGATGCCGCGTTCCAGCAGGGCGAGGGAGGCCGGGGTGGCGGCCGGGCGGGTGGCCAGCACGGTGAGCATGGCGGGGTGGTCGAGCAGCAGCCGGCGCAGCTCGACGGCGAACTCCCCGACCACCTGGGTCCACGGGCCGCTGGGCTCGGCGAACAGGTCCCCGGCCGACAGCTCCAGCAGCCGCTCCACCATGCCGTCGAGCAGGGCGGCCTTGCTGGGGACGTAGTAGTAGAGCGTCATGCCCTCGACGCCGAGCGCCGCACCGAGTTTGCGGTTGGACAGCGCCGCGAGCCCGTGCTCGTCCACGTAGGCGAGTGCGGCGTCGATGACCTTCTCGCGGGTCAGGCCCGTCCGCGGGCGGGTGCGCCGGTCGGCCATCGGTTCCTCCTCCGCCCCGGTCCGCTCCACCGGGGCTGTGCGGTTGGGGCCTTGACAAGTCTTGCAGTGCAAGAAAAGAATACCCGTCATCAGCTTCTTGCACTGCAAGAAAAACTCTGGGGAGGGTGTCGTGCAGCTCGTCGCCGTCATGGTTCGCAAGCTCAACGAGGGTGTGGAGTACGAGGAGTTCCGCAAGGCGTGGATCCCGGACGAGGTGTTCCCGGACGACCCGCGCACCCGGGTGATCAGCGCCACCGCGCTGGAGAACGCGCGGGAGATCGTCACCATCGCCCTGATCGAGGGCGACCACGGGCCCGAGTCGATCGAGGCCTGGAGCGAGCGGGTGGCCCCGGTCGAGGCGCGCCGCTTCGAGCGGATCAAGGACCTGGTCGGCCCGCCGTCCCTGAACGCCGTCTACCAGGTCGTCGCCGAGGACGACCTGTCGCGGCCGATCGCGCGGTAGCGGACCCCGGGGCGAGGGCCGCGAGGGAAGCCCGGTCGGCCCGCTCGCCCGCCCGCCGACCCGGACGGCCGACGGCCGATCGGCGACCTCGAATGACACCGCATCAGGTCAATCAACCGTCAAGTTGGTTCATTCACAGAATGTTTCCTCGGGAGCCGAGCGGTGGACGCAGGATTTACGCCCCTCCCAGGTCTTCACACGGAGATCTCCGGCTGACAGGCTGGGGCCGCCCTTTTCAGTACGGAGGAGGTTCCTTGTCCCGCATAACCACGCTGGCCGGAGCGGTCACCTGCGCTCTCGCACTTGTCACCGGTACCGCCGTCGCCGCGTCGGCGGCGCCCGTCGACCAGGCCCCGAGCCTGCTCGAGGCGAAGGTCGACCCGGTCGCCTGGACGCCGTGCAACCCGGACCCGACCAAGCCGGACCCCGGCATCTACGACTGCGCCGTCTACCCCGTGCCGCTGGACTACGACAACCCGTCGGGCGAGAAGATCGGCATCGCCATGATGCGGCGGCGGGCGAGCGACCCGTCGAAGCGGATCGGCTCGCTGTTCCTCAACCCCGGCGGCCCGGGCGGCAGTGGCTACCTGTGGGCGACGACCAGCCGCTTCGGCCCCGAGGTGCAGTCCAAGTTCGACCTGGTCGGCTTCGACCCGCGCGGCGTGGCCCGGAGCAACCCGCTCAAGTGCTTCAAGACCCAGGAGGACGCCGACGCCGTCACCGGCCGGATGGTCGGCGTGCCGGTCACCAAGGCCGAGATCAACGAGACGCTGGACGCCAACCAGGACTACACCGACGCGTGCAGCAAGAACGCCGGCCCGCTGATCGAGCACATGTCGACCATCAACGTGGTGCGCGACCTCGACCGGATGCGCCGCGCCGTCGGTGACGCCCAGCTCTCCTTCGCCGGGTTCTCCTACGGCACGCTGATCGGTTCGACGTACGCCAACATGTACCCGAACAAGGTCCGCGCGATCATCGTCGACGGCAACGTCGACCCGAACCTGCGCCTGCACAACGGCCTGGAGTACGACCGCCAGCGGGCGAACGGCTTCGAGATCGCGCTGGACGAGTTCCTCAAGCGCTGCCAGGCCGCCGGCGCCCCGCGCTGCGCCTTCGGCGAGGGCGACACCCGGGCCAAGTTCGACCAGCTCCGCGACCACCTGCGGACCAGCCCGATCACGCTGCCGAACGGCTCCAAGGTGACCCTGAGCAGCTTCACCGGCGAGGTGGCCAGCGCGCTGTACTCGCAGGCCAAGCTGGCCCCGCTGGCCAAGTCGCTGCAGGCGACCTACCAGGTGTTCCAGAAGCCGGCCGCGACCGCCCTGCTGGCCCCGCAGGCGAACGTCTCGGAGGAGGACGCCAACCTGCTCTCGGTGGACGTCCCGCGGGCGGCGCTGCGGGAGGCCCCGGTGGACTCCGAGTACACCGCGGACGACTCCTACCTGGCCGTCAACTGCCAGGACAAGCCGTACCCCTCCAACGACCGGGTGTTCGCGAACGCGGCCAAGGCGTGGGAGAAGGACATGCCGACCTTCGGCCGCTACCAGGCCTTCGACGCGCCCGCGTGCGCGAGCTGGCCGGCCCCGGCCCGGGACGCCGAGCGCTTCTCCGGCCCGTGGAACAAGAAGACCTCCAACACCGTGATGGTCATCGGCAACCTGTACGACCCGGCCACCCAGTACAAGTTCGCCGAGCGGATGCAGCAGCAGCTGGGCAACGCCGTGCTGGTCAGCGTCGACTCGATCGAGCACTGCGCCGTGGGCCGCAGCAAGGCGCTGAACGCGCTGGTCACCCGCTACCTGGTGGACGGCACCGCGCCGGCCCCCGGCCAGCTGCTGAAGCCGGACGCGGAGATCTTCCCGGCGGTCTCCTCGACCACCCGCCGGGTCGGCTCGTCGGTCCTGGCGATCGGCGAGTCCACCACCAGGCCGATCCGCAGCCGCTGCC
>NZ_JBEXJK010000397.1:0-7426 GCF_040609095.1 Kitasatospora sp. NPDC004799 | reverse complement strand
GCCCGGGCCGGCCCCCCCACCGCACGAGGGCGCGCGGCCGGGCACCCCCGGGGGGAGCCCGGCCTCTCGGGCGTTCAAGGGGTGGCTCAGGCAGCGCCCTTGGCGGCTTCCTTCAGCTTGGAGCCGGCGCTCACCTTGGCGCTGTAGCCCGCGGCGATCTGGATCGGCTCGCCGGTCTGCGGGTTGCGGGCGGTGCGGGCAGCGCGGTGGGTGCGCTCGAAGGTCAGGAAACCGGGGATGGTGACCTTCTCGTCGCCCTTGGCGACGACCTCGCCGACGATCTCGGCGAAGGCGGCCAGAACGGCGTCGGCGTCCTTGCGGGTCACCTCGGCGCGCTCGGACAGCGCGGCCACCAGCTCACTGCGGTTCATGTGTACTCCTGTGGTCTGTTCGCTTGCGGTGCGCGGGGGCCCATCGGTGCTCCCACCGGGGGGCACCCGGATGGGCCGCAGGTCCGCACACTGTGCTCATGCAGGCAATGCGTGGTCGCAGGCCGGGTCCGCACCCGATGCCGCGCGCCGGAGCCGTCGAAGGCCCACCCGCCCGCCTGGATACGAATCCTGCCCCGACCGGCCCCGAGAAAGCCAATCGGGCCCCGGCCGAGCCACCCGAACATCGCCCGCCCGTTGGAGGTGTGACGCTCCGTCGGCTCCGGCGGACCGGGCGCGGGCGGCGGTCGGGACGACACGCCGGAAGACCAGGGGGACGTTCCGTACTTGTCGGACACGCCTGCCCCGTGCAGGGCTACGGTACGCCCTACGACTGACAAGCCCAAACACGCCCCTCGCCCTTGTGTCGCAAGGGTTCGGGGCGGGCCGGCCGGGTATGACCGCTATTCGCACATTTGAGCGATCCGCAACACGTCGCCCGGTCCGGCCGTCAGAGCTTGACGGTGGGGAACGCGGACGTGTCGAGGGTGCCGACGATGCCCGGGGTCGGACGGGCCGGTACGACGTCCTCCTGGGCCCCCGCCAGGGCCGCCTCGCGCACCGCGGAGGCGACGGTCTTGGCCACGTCCTTGTGGAACACGCTCGGGATGATGTAGTTGGCGTTCAGCTCGTCGTCGGCCACGGTGGTGGCCAGCGCCCGGGCGGCGGCGATCATCATCTCGGTGTTGACGGTGCGGCTCTGGGCGTCCAGCAGGCCGCGGAAGACGCCCGGGAAGACCAGCACGTTGTTGATCTGGTTCGGGAAGTCGCTGCGGCCGGTGGCGACCACGGCGGCGGTCTGCCGGGCGACGGCCGGGTCGACCTCCGGGTCCGGGTTGGCCAGCGCGAAGACGATCGCGTCCTCGGCCATGGTGGCCAGGTCGTCGCCGTCCAGGACGTTCGGGGCCGAGACGCCGATGAAGACGTCGGCGCCCGCCACGGCCTCCTTGAGGGTGCCGGTGCGGCCCGAGCGGTTGGTGTGCTCGGCGATCCAGCGCAGGCTCTCGTTGAGGTCCTCGCGGCCCAGGTGGACCACGCCGCGCACGTCCGCCACGGTGGCGTGCTCGACGCCGGCCGCCATCAGCAGCTTGAGGATCGCGGTGCCGGCGGCGCCGGCGCCCGACATCACCACGCGGATGTCGCCGATCTCCTTGCCGACCACCTTCAGCGCGTTGGTGAGGGCGGCCAGCACCACGATCGCGGTGCCGTGCTGGTCGTCGTGGAAGACCGGGATGTCCAGGGCCTCGCGCAGCCGGGCCTCGATCTCGAAGCAGCGCGGCGCGGAGATGTCCTCCAGGTTGATCCCGGCGAAGCCCGGGGCGATCGCCCGGACGATGGCGACGATCTCGTCGGTGTCCTGGGTGTCCAGGCAGATCGGCCAGGCGTCGATCCCGGCGAAGCGCTTGAACAGGGCCGCCTTGCCCTCCATGACCGGCAGCGCGGCCTCCGGGCCGATGTTGCCCAGGCCCAGCACCGCCGAGCCGTCGGTGACCACGGCGACGCTGTTGCGCTTGATGGTCAGGCGGCGGGCGTCCTCGGGGTTCTCCGCGATCGCCATGCAGACCCGGGCGACACCCGGGGTGTAGATCATGCTGAGGTCGTCACGGTTGCGGATCGGCAGCTTCGAGGACATCTCGATCTTGCCGCCGAGGTGCATCAGGAAGGTGCGGTCCGAGACCTTGCCGATCGACACGCCGTCGATCGCGCGCAGCTTCTCGACGATCTCCTCGCCGTGCGCGACCGAGGCGGCCGCCACCGTGACGTCGATCCGCAGGGCCTCCAGGCCGGAGGCGGTGACGTCGAGACCGGTCACCGACCCGCCGGAGGACTCCACGGCCGTGGTGATCGCACTGACGGCGTTGCCCCGGGCCGGGACCTCCAGCCGTACCGTGATCGAGTTGGAGACACTGGGCACCGTCGCCATCGACGCTTCCTTCTTCCGTCTGTCCCGCAGGCTCAACACTGTGTTGAAGGCATCGCCTGCACATGCTGGACCTCGATCGTCGCACCTACCTAGGGGTAGCCAGAAATAACGTTCATTGAGTGTGCGGACCCGACAATCCCGCCCGGCGCCGCCGCTTCCCGCCGCTCACTCCTTGCCTCTCCCGGCCGATGCGTTACATTGGACGGGACACCGGCTCGATCCAAGCCCCCGGGCCCAACCTTCGTCCCTTCGAGGGACCACTTGCCGCGAGGCGAGCATGGCGGGTCGGTGTCGTCAACGTCTGAAGGCCCCTCACCGTGCGGTGAGGGGCCTTCTTCCGTACGCGCCGTCAGCCGTGCAGCAGCGCGGGCACGCCGGCCGCGTCCGGCAGGTCGTCCGGGCCGGAGAGCACGGTCAGCCGCTGGGTCGCGCGGGTCAGCGCCACGTACAGCACCCGCAGGCCGGCCTCCGACTCGCCGGCGATGCCGGTCGGGTCGGCGACCACGGTCGCGTCGTACTCCAGGCCCTTGGCCTCCAGGCTGCCCAGCGCCACCACGCGCTCGCCCAGGCCCTCGGCCCAGCCGGCCGCCTCGTCCCGGCGGTCCATCGGCACCACGATCGCCACGGTGCCGTCCACCTCGGCCAGCAGCCGCTCCAGCTCGGCCCGGGCGGCCGCGCCGAAGGCCTCCGGCGAGGGGTCGGTGGTGGCCGCGAAGCGCGGCTCCACGCCGACGTGGCGCACCGCGCTCGGCGACGGGGTGCCCGGGGCGGCCAGCGCCAGCACCTTGGCCGCGACCTCGGCGATCTCGGCCGGGTTGCGGTAGTTCACGGTCAGCGTGAAGCGCCGGCGCGGCTTGCCGGCCAGCACCTCGTCCAGCGCGGCCTGGGCCTCCTGCGGGAACGGCCAGGAGGACTGCGCCGGGTCGCCGACGATCGTCCAGGTGGCCATCCGGGAGCGGCGGCCGATCATCCGCCACTGCATCGGGGTGAGGTCCTGCGCCTCGTCCACGATGACGTGCGCGTACTCCTTGCGCTCCACCGGCTGGCGGTCGCGCTGGCGGGCGCTGCGGTCGGCGAAGGTGGTGACCTCGTCCAGGCCGCTCAGCAGGTCCACCGCGTCCACCTCGCGGACCTTCGGGCGGGCCGGCTCGCCGAGCAGCACCTGGAGCTCGTCGATCAGCGCGACGTCGTGCGCGGACAGCGCGCCCTCGCCCTCCGCGGACAGGTGCCGCCAGGAGGCGGCCAGCAGCCGGGCCTCGTCCGGGGTGACGGCGCGGCGGGCGATCCGGTTGGTGTGCCGGTGCTGGCGCAGCGTGCCGAGCACCCGGCGCGGGGTCAGGGCGGGCCACCAGGCGTCCAGGAAGTCCAGGAAGGACGCCTCGTCCGAGACGTACTCGTCGAAGGACTCCTTCTCCTCCTGGCGCTGCTCGCGGGCGTAGTGGTCGGCGGGCTTCGGCAGGTCCCTGGTGGCCTGCTGCCACAGGGCGTCCAGCAGCAGCCGGCGGGCGCGCGGGCGCAGCAGGTTCAGCGGGGTGCCGCCGGAGCCCACCACGTTGCCGCGCACGGCCTTCAGCCGGGAGGCGTCCAGCTTCAGCACCTCGCCACGGGCGACCACCTTCAGCTCCTGCGGCGCGCCCAGCTCCAGCGCCGCGCGGGCGGCCCGGCGCAGCAGCTGCACCATCCGGGCCGAGCCCTTGACCCGGGCCGCCTCGGGGGTGTCGTAGGTGCCCGCCTCGATGCCGTCCACCAGCGAGCCGACCGCCCGGATGGCGACCTGGCCCTCCTCCCCCAGCGCGGGCAGCACGCCCTCGGTGTAGGAGACCAGCAGCGGGGTCGGCGAGACCACCAGGATGCCCCCGGCGTAGCGGCGGCGGTCCTGGTAGAGCAGGTAGGCGGCGCGGTGCAGGGCGACGGCGGTCTTGCCGGTGCCGGGGCCGCCGGTGACCAGCGTGGCGCCCGCGGCGGCGGCCCGGATCACCTCGTCCTGCTCGCGCTGGATGGAGGAGACGATGTCGCGCATCGAGTGGCTGCGGGCGCGGCCCAGCGAGGCCATCAGCGCGCCGTCGCCGACCACCGCCAGCTCCTCGCCGTCCAGGGTCGGGGTGAGGTCCGGACGCAGCAGGTCGTCCTCGACGCCGATCACCTTGCGGCCCTTGGAGCGGATCACCCGGCGGCGGATCACCCGGCCCGGCTCGACCGGGGTGGCGCGGTAGAAGGGGGCGGCGGCGGGCGCGCGCCAGTCGATCACCAGCGGGCCGTACTCGGCGTCCAGCACGCCCAGCCGACCGATGTGGAGGGTCTCGGCGACGGCCGGGTCGGCCGGGTCGAGCGGGGTGTTCGACGGGATGCCGTGCTCCTCCGGGGCGTCCGCCCGCTGGAGGTCGATCCGGCCGAACAGGAAGTCCTCGAACTCGCTGTTCAGGCGCTGGAGGTGGGCGCCGGCCCGGTAGACCTGGGCGTCGCGTTCGGCGAGCGCGCCGGGAGTGCCGACCTGGACCCGCTTGGCGGCGTCCTCCAGGATGTACTCGGCCTCGGCGAGCTTCTCCTCCAACCGGTGGTAGACGGTGTCGAGGTGCTGCTGCTCACCGGCGATCTCGCGCGTGCGGACGGTCTCGTGGTCGGTGGCGGGGGTGGTGGGCGTGTTGCTCTGCATGGCCTCGGTGGTAGCGGCGGAATCCGGCTCCGGAAAACGAGCGGACGGATGATCCTACGCCGCGACCCCCGGGCCGCGCTGCTCCGGAACGGACAAAAGTCGAAGGCCGCCCTCCGCGGAGCGGAGGACGGCCTTCGGTGTGAACATGGGGTGGTGGAGATGCCGGGAATCGAACCCGGGTCCAGTGGAGTCAATTCAGGGCTTCTCCGAGCGCAGTCCGCTGTGCTTTTCTCGGCCCTGGCGGTCACACGGACAAGCCGCCAACAGGCCCAGCTGCTGTTTGATTTCCCATCCGCCCTCGCAGCCCGGGCGGACGGTTGAGTTCCCTAGATTATGCCAGGGTCCGGGTCGGGAACCCCCCGGTCTGACACCCAAGCGCTATCGGTGCTTATTAGGCAGCGAGAGCGAACTGCTGGGAATCGCGCTTAGAGTTGGCGATTATTTTTTTGCGACACGTGGTTAACGAGATCATTGCCGCGTTCCTCGGCTCGCTTCCCCTGTTTCAACATCCCCTGTCGAAACCGATCATCCCCATGTTTTGTTGAGAAACAGCTCGGACGGTGATCGTCCGTGTTGCTTGCGCCATAGTACGCGAGGCGACCGGCGAGGGTCCAGCGGATTAACGCTGGCGCCGCCGGGCCGCCGCCACCGCGCGGGCCGTCTCGCGGGTGTCCTGCTTCTCGCGCAGCGTCTGGCGCTTGTCGTAGAGCTTCTTGCCGACGGCGAGCGCCAGTTCGAGCTTCACCCGGCCGTCCTTGAAGTACAGCGAGAGCGGGACCAGGGTGTGGCCGGCGTCGCGGACCTTGGTCTCGATCTTGCGGATCTCCAGCTTGTGCAGCAGCAGCTTGCGCTTGCGCCGGGCCGCGTGGTTGGTCCACGTCCCCTGGGTGTACTCGGGGATGAAGACGTTGTCGATCCACGCCTCGTGGTTCTGGATGTACGCGTAGCCGTCGACCAGGTTGGCCCGCCCCTCGCGCAGCGACTTGACCTCGGTGCCGGTGAGGACGAGGCCGCACTCGTAGGTGTCGAGGATCGTGTACTCGTGTCGCGCCTTCTTGTTCTGCGCGATCAGCTTCTGTCCGGTTTCCTTTGCCATAGCCCGGTCATTCTCGCACTTCGGTGCCGGATCGGGCAGCTGCTTTAGGCGCGGGTGCCCAGGCCCGCGAGGACCCGCAGGGCGAGTCCGTCGGCCTCCTCGCCCGAGCCTGCCGGGACGTCCGGGGCCAGGCCGGTGCCCTCCGGGGAGCGGCCGGCCGGGGTGTAGTAGCGGCCGACGGTCAGCTCCAGCACGGCGCCGTCGGCGAGCCGGCTGGGCTGCTGGACGGTGCCCTTGCCGAAGGTCCGCGAGCCCACGACCAGGGCGCGGCCGCGGTCCTGGAGGGCCCCGGCGAGCAGTTCGGCGGCGCTCATCGTGCCGCCGTCCACCAGCAGCACCAGCGGGGTGCGCTGGTCGCCGCCGGGCGGGGCGGTCAACTCCCTGGTCTCGCCGCGCTCCTGGTACGAGCCGACCGCTCCGCCGTCCAGGAAGATCCCGGCGGTGTCGGCCGCCTCGTCGACCAACCCGCCGGAGTTGCCGCGCAGATCGAGCACCACGCCGGTGTGCGGGGCGCGCAGCGCGGCGCGCACCTGGTCGGCCACGCCGCTGGTGAAGGCGCGCACGGTCACCCGCAGGACGCCCCCGCCCAGCTGCTCGGCGGTGACCTGCCGGCTGTCCAGCAGCACGCGCCGCAGCCGCAGTTCGCGCTCGTCGCCCCCGCCGCTGCGGACGGCCAGGGTGACCTCGGAGCCGGCCCGGCGCTCCTCGCCGCGGCCGCGCAGCCGCGCGACCACCTCGGTGACCGGCAGGTGGTCGGCCTGGTCCTGGCCGATCCGCACCAGCCGGTCGCCGGGGGCGATCCCGGCCGCGGCGGCCGGGCCGCCCGGCGCGACCTGGGAGACCTCGGTGACGCCGTCCTGGCCGCGGCCGACCGAGAGGCCGACGCCCGGGTACCGGCCGTCCAGGCCCTGGCTGAACTCCGCGTACTCCTGGGCGCTGTAGTACGCGCCCCAGCGGTCGCCGCCGGCCGCCAGCAGGTGCTCGGCCTGCTGCTCGGAGAGGGCGGCGCCGGCCGGGTCCGCCGGGAGCGCGCCGGCGGCCCGGACGGTGTCGGCGGAGGGGCGGTGCGGCGGGTCGGCCGGGTCACCCCAGGCGCCGGTGGCCGCGCCGGCCAGCAGCACGGCGCCGAACACCAGGCTGAGGGCGGCCACCTGGCGGGCCCCGCGCGGAGTTTGCAGCATGGCACCGGAGTGTAGACACCGCTCCGCGCGGCCCGGACCGGAAACGGTGGACCGCGGAACGCCGACGGCCCCGGACGTCCGCGGCGTCGAGCGGCAGCGGGCGGCGGTTGCGGCGGCGCAGTTCGGCGAGCCCCTGGAAGAGGC
>NZ_JBEXJK010000396.1:0-7511 GCF_040609095.1 Kitasatospora sp. NPDC004799 | reverse complement strand
CACCCTCGACAACAGCCGCGATCTCTACCTGCCCGGCCACTTCATCGCCAGCCAGCCCCGCAAGGACCGCGTCCACATCACCCAGAAGCCGCTGGGGTCCCGGCGCGGGCTCGGGGCGGTCCCGGCGCGGCTCGGGTGGTCGGAGGCGGCGGTGGTCGGGGGCGCGCGGCGTCGACGGTCGGGGGCGCGGAAATTGCGTCGCGCCGTCGGTGGTGAACGGCCAGAGTGGTCGCCGTCCGTACGCGCGGTCGGGTCGGTGGGACGATCCGCCGCGGCCGAACCAAGGGGAGGAGTCCGTCCATGTCCACGCTGCGCGTCACCGCCGAGAAGCTGATCATCCTGGAGCACCCGAACGCCGACGCCCTGGAGCTCGCCCAGGTCGGCCTCTACCGGGCGGTGGTCGCCAAGGGCGCGTACCGCACCGGCGACCACGCCGTCTACATCCCCGAACAGTCCGTCCTCCCCGAGGGGTTGATCGAGGAGCTGGGGCTGACCGGCAAGCTGGCCGGCGCCGGGGCGAACCGGGTGAAGGCGGTGCGGCTGCGCGGCGAGCTCTCCCAGGGCATCGTCTGCCGCCCCGCGGCGCTGGCCGGTACCGACCTGGCCGCCGCGGCCGAGCGGGGCGAGGACTTCGCCGACCTGCTCGGGGTCGTCAAGTGGCGGCCGCCGGTGCCGACCTCGATGAGCGGCGACGTGGTCAGCGCGCCCGACCTGCTGCCCTGGGTGGACATCGAGAACCTCAAGCGCTACCCCGACGCCTTCGAGCCGGGCGAACCGGTGGTGCTGACCGAGAAGCTGCACGGCAGCTGCTGCCTGGTCACCTACCTCGCGGCCACCGGCGAGGTGCAGGTGTCGTCCAAGGGCATCGGCGCGCAGGGGCTGGCCCTGGTCGAGGACGAGCGCAACCTGTACTGGCGGGCGGTGCGCGCGTACGACCTCCCGGCGGTGGCGGCCCGGCTGGCCGACCGCCTCGGGGCCGAGCGGGTCGGCATCTTCGGCGAGGTCTTCGGCGAGGGGGTGCAGGACCTGGGGTACGGCGCCTCGGCGCGCACCGAGCGGCCCGGCTACGCGGCCTTCGACGTGTCGGCCGTGGTGGACGGGCAGCTGAACTGGCTGTCGGCGGCCGAACTGCTGGACGGGGAACTGCCGTTGGTGCCGGAGCTGTGGCGCGGGCCGTTCGACCCGGAGACCGTGCTGGGGTACGCCCGGGGCCGGGAGACCGTCTCCGGGCGCGAACTGCACCTGCGCGAGGGCGTGGTGGTGCGGCCGGTCACCGAGCGGTGGAGCCCGGTGCTGGGCGGGCGGGCGATCGCCAAGGTGGTCAGCGACGCTTACCTGACCCGCAAGGGGGGCACCGAGTACGAGTGAGGCGGGTCCGGATCCGGCCGGGCAGCGGTCGGCCCGGCGGCCGGTCCGGGCGCGGCTCCTTTCGGTGCTGACGGCCCGTCGGCAGAGGCGGCGGGCTCATCCCCGGACAGAAGGAGTGCCGATGGCCACCGAAGTCGTTCCCGTTCCCGTTCCCGTTCCGGTTGCCGGCCCCGTGGCCGCCGCCCCCACCTCCGCGATACCCGTTCCGGCCGGGAACCCCCTCGTCGGATCGCTGTTCGACCTCACCCGCAGACCGCTGCGCAGCTACCTCGCGGCCCGTCGCGACCACGGCGACGTGGTGCGCTTCCAGGCCGGGCCGCCCGGGCTGCGGGCCGACTTCTACGGGGTGTTCTCGCCCGACGGCGTGCGCCAGGTGTTGGCCGGCGAGGCGGCCAACTTCCGCAAGGAGAACTCCTTCTACGACGAGCTGCGGACCAGCGTCGGCAACGGGCTGCTGACCAGCCAGGACGCCGACTACCAGCGCCAGCGCCGGATGGTCCAGCCGCTGTTCACCCGGCGCCGGGTGGACGGCTACGCGGACGCGCTCGCGCTGGAGGCGCGGTCGCTCGCCGAGCGCTGGCGGGCGGCGCCCGGCGGGGTGGTGGACGCGGCGGAGGAGACGTCCCGGTTCGCGCTGCGGGCGGTGGCGCGGATCCTCTTCGGCGCCGACGTGGAGGAGGCGGTGGCGGTGGTGCACCACAGCTTCCCGGTGCTCGGCGAGTACGTGAAGGAGCGCGGCTACGCGCCGGTGCGCCTCCCGCGCACCTGGCCGACCCCGTCCAACCGGCGCGGCGCCCGGGCCCAGCGGGCGCTGTACGGGGTGTGCGACCGGATCATCGCCGAACGGGCCGCGCGCGGCGGCGACGAGGACGCGGACGACCTGCTCGCCCTGCTCGGGCGGGCCCGCGACGACGACGGCGAGCGGCTGGACCCGGCCGAACTCCGCGACCAGGTCCTGGTGTTCCTGCTCGCCGGCCACGAGACCACGGCCACCGCGCTGGCCTTCGCGCTGCACCTGCTGGCGCTCCACCCCGAGCAGCGGCGGCTCGCCCGGGAGGAGGCGCGGACCGTCCTGGCCGGGCGGGCGCCGACCGCGGCGGACCTGGACGCGCTGCCGTACATCACCCGGGTGCTGAAGGAGGCGATGCGGCTCTACCCGTCGGCGGCCCTGGGCGGGCGGCGGGCGGTCGAGGAGACCGTCATCGACGGGTATGTGATCCCGGCGGGGGCGCAGGTCGTCGTCGCGCCGCTGGTCACCCACCGGCACCCGGACCACTGGGAGGCCCCGGAGCGCTTCGACCCGGACCGCTTCCTGCCGGAGGCGGAGCGGGCCCGGCACCGCTACGCCTGGTTCCCGTTCGGCGGCGGGCCGCGGGCCTGCATCGGGCAGCACTTCTCGACGCTGGAGGCGGTGCTGGCGCTGGGGGTGCTGCTGCGGGACTTCGACCTGGAGGCGGTGGACCGGCGGGTGGCGCTCGCCCAGGGGATCACGCTGCGGGCGGCGAGCCCGATGCGGATCCGGGTGACGGCGGAGGGCTGACGGCGGCGGCTGACAGTCGACGGCAGACAGCGAACAGACGACAGAGTTCAGCGGACAGATAACAGAGTTTGAAATCTGTTATCTGTCCGCTGTCATTTGTTCGCTGTCCGTCGTTGTCCGCCGGCGTACGTCGGTGCCGTCCGCCGGGCATAGGACCGGGCCATTCGAACACACCGCCCTCGCTCTGCGGGCAGCTTTTCAGATCTTTGTTTGGCCGATTCCGGCCCCTCGGTAGCGTCCCACGCACCCCAGGCCGGAAGCGCACATGTGGGTGGCATATGCCATTCGTATGCAGTCCGCCCGGTCCGGGGAGCCCGGGCGCACCGCGTACGCCCCCGGGCCCGACCGGTCGACCGGAGGTCCCATGGGCACCCTCAACCATCTCAGCCTCGGCTGGCTGACGCCCGCCCTCTCGTACCTGATGGCCTGCGCCGGCGCCGCCCTCGGGCTGCGCTGCACCCTGCGCGGCCTGGCCGCGAGCGGCCCGGCGCGGCGGAACTGGCTGATCACGGCCGCCGCCGCGATCGGCTCGGGCATCTGGACCATGCACTTCGTCGCGATGTTCGGCTTCACCGTCGACGGCACCGAGCTGCGCTACAACGTCCCGCTGACCGTCCTCAGCCTCCTGGTCGCGGTGCTGGTCACCGGCCTCGGCCTGACCGTGGTCTGCTACGGCCGGCACCGCGGCCTCTCCCTGCTGTCCGGCGGCGTCACCACCGGCCTGGGCGTCGCCGCGATGCACTACCTGGGCATGGCCGCCCTCCGGCTGCACGGCGGCCTGCACTACGACGCCGGAACGGTCGCGCTGTCCGTGCTGGTCGCGGTCGGCGCCGCCACCGCCGCGCTCTGGGCCGCCGTCACCATCCGCAACGTGTACGCGGCCGTGGCCGCCGCGATGGGCATGGGCCTCGCCGTCAGCTGCATGCACTACATCGGCATGGCCGCCGTCCACGTCCGGCTGGATCCGACCCGCACCGGCCTCGGCGGGGTCAGCCCGATGGACTTCGTCTTCCCGCTCGCCGTCGGCCTCGGCTCGTTCCTCTTCCTCGCCTCCGCCTTCGTGGCGCTCTCGCCGACCGCCCAGGAGCGGGCCGGCTACCGCGCGGCGGGCGAACTGGCGGTCGAGGAGTTCCCCGCCGCGTCCCCGGACGCCGAGCCCGCCGGGGCCGGGCGCGCCTCGGCCGGGGCCGGGCCGTACGGCACCGGGCCGTACGACGCCGGGCGGCACGACCGCGCCGCCTGAGCCGCGCCGCGCCCCTGCGTTCGCCCCGCCCTCGCACTTCCTCCGCCCGTCCCGCCTCCGCCCTCCCGCTCTCCCCGCCCGAAAGGCTCCTCACCCATGCGAGAAGACCGCGGCGCCGCCCCCGGCGCCCGTCGGGGTGCCCACGCCGGGCCGCCCGCCCGCCCGCCGCGCCCCGGCCCGTGGCTGCGCGGGCTGCGCCCCCGGACCGTCCGGGCCCGGATCATCGCCCTGCTGATGGTCCCGGTCGTCTCCGTCATCGCCCTGTGGGGGTTCGCCACCGTCACCACCGCCCAGGGCGTCTGGGACCTGCTGCGCCAGCGCGACGCCCAGCGCACGCTGCTCACCCCCGTCGCCGAGACGGTGGCCGGGCTGCAGGCCGAACGGACCGCCGCCGGTCAGCTGCTGGCCGCCCCGACGGGCGCACCCACCGCCGCCCGGGAGAGCGCCCTGCGCCAGGCCGCGGCCGCCACCGACCGGGCGCTCGGCGCTCCGGCCGCCGGGGCGCCCGCCGGTGCCGCACCCGCCGCCACCGGCACGGCCCGCCCCAAGAACCCCGTGGCCCCCGCCACGGGCGGCACGGCCGCGGCCGGTGGCGATGAGGCCTACGCCTACACCCACCCCTGCGAGGCCACGAAGCTGACGGTCAAGGTGACCACCCGGGCCGAGGCGCCCGACCAGCGGGTGATCGAGGTGCGCAACCAGGGCACCGCCTACTGCGGCCTGAGCTACTACCCGCTCGTCAGCCTCGGCAGCTCGAAGGCCGCCGACCACGGCAAGGACCTCACGCCGCTCGTCCCGGGCGGGCTGGGCGGCCCGCCGGCCTACGCGCTGGCGGCCGGTCAGACCGCGTACGCGGTGGTCGACCTCAACCCCGCCGGCGGCACCGTCGCCGACGTGGACCAGCTGAACGTCCTGCCCGACGACCAGCTGCCCAACGCCGACACCCGGAACTTCCCGCTCGGCGCCGGCGCGAAGGTGGGCAAGCAGCCCAAGCTCGGCCTGTACGGCCGCAGCGTCGCCGACGCCGCCGCCTCCGCGGCGCTGGCGGGGCAGGGCTGACCTGCCCCGTTGCACTCCTCCCCGCCCCCGTTGCACTCCCCCCTGCTCCGGGCCGCCGCCAGGGCTGCCGGTACGGTGATCTGCGGATCAACGGCATCCCGGGCGGGGCCGGGGGTGGGGGAAGGGCAGCGCATGAGTGTGGAGACCGAGGAGTTCGCGGCGATGCTGCGCGAGCTCAAGGAGCGTTCGGGCCGTAGCTACGGCGCCCTGGCCACCCGGCTGCACGTCAGCACCTCCACTCTGCACCGCTACTGCAACGGCGCCGCCGTACCGACCGAGTACGCGCCGGTGGAGCGGCTGGCCCGGGTCTGCGGGGCGGGCGACGAGGAACTGGTCGAGCTGCACCGGCGCTGGATCCTGGCCGACGCGGCCCGCCGCCGGGAGGCCTCCTCGGCGAGTGCCCCGGCCGCTGCCCCGGCTGCTGCCGCGCCCGAGCCCGCTCTGCGGGCGGAGCCGGAACCGGAGCCGGCTGCCGTACCCGTACCCGAAGAGGAGGAGGTGACGACCGTGCAGCCCGCGCCCCCGACCGCCGAGCCGCGCCGCCGTCGCCGCACCCGGGTGCTGCTGAGCGCGACCGCCGTGGCCGTGCTGGCCGCCGTGGTCTCCGGCCTCGTCCTGCGCGACACCGGCGGCACGCCGAGCGCCTCCGCGTCCTCGCCCGCCGCGTCCTCACCCGCTGTACCCGCCGCCCCGGCGGGCGGGGCCGCGGCGGCCGGTGCCCCGGTGGCCGGTGCGGCGCCCACCGACGTCCCGGCCCCGCCCGCCCCCGCGGGCTCCGCCGCCGCGGACAGCCCGTCCGCGACCGCCTCGGCGGCCCCCGAGGACGTCCCGGCGCCGTTCCACGTGAGCGTCGTCAACAACAACTGGGGCAGTCCCTGCGACCAGTGGTTCATGTCCGCCCGCGCCCCCTCCCAGGTGACCCCGCCCCCGTCCTCCCCCGGCCGGATCGACAGCTGGGCATCCTCCCAGCGCCTCGTCCCGGCCGGGCACCTGCGCATCGAGCTGACCGCCCAGGGCGCGAACGCCGACACCGTCGTGCTGAACGCCATGTACGTCCAGGTGGTCAGCACCCGGCCCGCCCCGAAGTGGAACGCCTACACGCCGGGGTCCGGCTGCGGCGGCGGGCTCGAACCGGCGGCCTTCGCGGTGGACCTCGACGCGCCCTCGCCGCGGGCCGTCCCGGTCGCCGGCCGGGAGGGCGCGCGGAAGACCACGACGACGGACTTCCCGTACAAGATCTCGGCCGGCGACCCGCAGGTGATCGACGTGGACGCCTCCACCCTCTCCCAGGACGTCAGCTGGTTCCTCGAACTGCAGTGGAGCAGCGGCGACCGGAAGGGCACGCTGCGGGTGGACGCCGGCGCCGAGCAGCCGTTCCGCACCGTGGGCAGGCACGGCGCGCCGAACTACTTCCACAACGGCACCGCCTGGGCCCCGGCCCACGACGAGGGCTGAACCCGACGGGCCCGACCCCTGGTCCGTGTCAACGCTGTTGGCATAACCTCGGCCGCATGACCGACCGCGTAGTCCCCGAACCGCAGCGACGCCGGCGCCGGCCCACCCGGCAGGGCGTGGTGCTGTCCGCCGAGCTGATCGTCGACACCGCGATCCGGCTGATCGGCGGGCACGGCGCCGAGGCGCTCACGGTACGGCGGCTCGGCGCCGCGCTCGGGGCCGACCCGAGCGCGGTCTACCGCTACTTCCACAGCACCGACGACCTGCTGCTCGCCATCGCCGACGAACTGATCGGCCGTGCCCAGCAGGGCTGGCAGCCCACCGGCGACTGGCGCGCCGACCTGCGCGCCATCGGCCTGCGCATCCACGCCAGCTACCAGGCGCACCCGCAGGCCGCCATCCTCGCCGCCCACCGCACCACCGGCCGCACCCACGAGGTCGCCGCCGTCGAGGCGATCCTCGGGGTCCTGCGCACGGCGGGCTTCCCGGACCCGGAGGCCGTCCGGATCTACCACGCCTTCGTCGACCAGAGCCTCGGCTTCGCCGCCCTGGACGCCGCCACGCTCGCCCTCCCGGCCGCCGCCCAGCACGCCGACCTCCAGGTCTGGCAGGCCTCCTACGCCCGGCTCGACCCCGCCGACCACCCCCACATCGCGGCCACCGCCCACCTCCTCACCGCGGACATGCCCCGCAGCGGGTACCCGTACGCCCTGGACCTGCTGCTGGAGGCCGCCGAGGCCCGGCTGCGGGCCGCGGGCGGCTGAGAAAGTGTTGGGTAATTGATCAACTGCACGCTGTGATGCGTTGGCGGTGATCTTCGCGGGCTTGGTGTGGCGGGAGAAGAGC
>NZ_JBEXJK010000395.1:0-7518 GCF_040609095.1 Kitasatospora sp. NPDC004799 | reverse complement strand
GGGGCGGCCCCCGGCCGGGGAGCGCGTCCCCGCCGGGCTGCGGACGGCGGCCGGCTACACCTGGCGGCTGGTGCTGCTCGGACTCGCCGGCTACCTGGTCGTCGACGTCCTCGCCCGGCTCGAGCTGCCGGTCGTCGCCCTGTTCGTGGCGCTGGTCATCACCTCCGTGCTGCGCCCGCCGGTCGACCTGCTGGCCCGGGCGGTACCGCGCTCGATCGCCGTCCTGATCACCTTCCTGTGCACCCTCGCGGCCGTCGGCGGGGTGCTGACGCTGGTCGGCACGACCGTCGCCGACGAGTGGAGCCGGCTGGGCAGCGAGCTCGGCGGCGGTCTCGCCCGGATCGACCACTGGCTCACCGGCGCCCCCTTCCACCTGCGGCCCGGCACCGTCACCGATCTGCGGGCCAAGATCGGCGAGTTCGTCTCGGCCCACCGCTCCACGCTGCTCAGCACCGCGCTCAGCGGGGCCGGCCGGGTCGTCGAGGTGGTCACCGGGCTGGCGCTCGCGGTGTTCTGCTCGGTGTTCTTCCTGCACTCCGGCGACCGGATGTGGTCCTGGGCGCAGCGCCAGCTGCCGCTCCGGACCCGCTCGGCCTGGGACCGCGCCGGCCGGGTCGCCTGGCGCACGTTCGCGGGCTACACCCGGGGCGTGCTGATCGTGGCCGCCTCCAACGCCGTGCTGGTGGGCATCGCGCTGGCGGTCCTGCGGGTGCCGCTGGTCATGCCGCTGATGGTGCTGGAGTTCGTGGCGACGCTCGTCCCGCTGGTCGGCTCCCCGATCGCCCTGGCGATCGCCTCCGTGGTCGCGCTCGCCGCCCGCGGCCCGGTGATCGCGCTGCTGGTGCTCGCACTGATCGTGGTGATCGGCCAGATCGAGGGCCACCTGCTGCATCCGCTGGTGCTCGGCTGGTCCGTCCGCATCCACCCGGTGGCGATCGCCGTGTCGGTGGCCGGCGGGGCGGTGCTGGCCGGGGTCCTGGGCGCGGTGGTGGCGGTGCCGGTGGTGTCGGTCGGCTGGGCGGTGCTCGGCGAACTGCGCACCCGTGGCGAGCCCGACGCCCAGGGGCCGTAGGGCGTCCCCGAGTCCGTCGGCTCCGCGCTGGACTCTCCCCCCGTGGGAGAGTCCACGATGAGGGCGTGCACGACGAACTCCTCACCATCGGGCGCTTCGCCCGCCTGTGCCACCTCAGCGTGAAGCAGCTACGGCACTACGACGACATGGGGCTGCTGGCCCCCGTCCGCGTGGACGCCGGCTCCGGCTACCGCTACTACGCTCCCGAACAGGCACGGGACGCCCTGACCATCGCCCTGCTGCGCCGGATGGACCTCCCCTTGGCCGTGATCGCCCGGGCCCTGGACGCCGAACCCGAGCGCAGGGCGGGGATCCTGCGCGCCGAGCGGGACCGGCTGGCCGAGCGGATCAGCCGGGACCAGGCCCGGCTGGCGATGCTGGAACGGCTGGCGGAGGGCGGTCTGCCCGGCCACGAGGTGACCCTGGGCCGTGAGCCGGACCGACGGCTGGCGGTGGTGCGAACGGTCTGCACCCCCGCGGAGACCGGCACCGGGGTCGGGGACTGCGCGGGCCGGCTGCTGGCCGCGCTCGGCCGGGCGGGCATCGCGTGGGAGCCGCCGCTGTGGGGGCTGTACCCGCTGGACCTGGACGAGCGGATGGCGATCGCCGTCGGAGCGCAGACCCCGCCCGGGGAAGGCCTGCCCGGCCTGGAGTTCGCGGAGCTGCCCGGCGGCCCCGTCGCCGAGACCGTGCACATCGGGCCCTACGCGCAACTCCCCCTGGCCTACCACGCGCTCTTCGCCGCCGTCCACGAGCGCGGACTGCGTCCGCGGGCGCCCGTACGCGAGGCGTACCTCGTCGGACCGGCCGAGGCACCACCGGAAGAACTGATGACCCGACTGATCATTCCCGTCCAGGAGAGCCCGGCATGACCACCATCACGGACATCGACGCCCGCGGCACGCGGCACTGCGAGACGACGGCCCTGGGGGTGCTGCTGCGGCACCAGGGACTCGACCTGTCCGAGCCCATGCTGTTCGGCCTCGGCTCCGGCCTGTCCTTCGTCTACTGGGACGGCAGGAACATGCCCTTCCCCTTCCTCGGGGGACGGGTCAAACCGTTCGACCTCACCAGGAACCTGGCCTCCGGGCTCGGGCTGGAGCTCGTGGTCCGGGAGACCGCCTCCCCGCGCAGGGCGTGGGACGACGTGGCGGCCTGCATCGACGCCGGCCGCCCCGTCGGGCTCCAGCTCGACAGCTACCACCTGGACTACTTCGGCTCGAAGGTCCACTTCGGCGGCCACGTCGTCGCCATGTACGGCTACGACGAGCACAGCGCCTACCTGGTGGACACCGACCAGCAGGGCGGAGCCGTCTCCACCAGCCGGGTCGGCCTCGCCCGGGCCAGGGCGGCGCGCGGCCCGATGACCGCCCGGCACCGCTCCTTCACCCTCACCGTTCCGAGGGACCTGCCCGCTCCCCACCGGCGGATCGTCCCCGCCGTCACCGCCTGCGCCGACGCCTTCCTCGACCCGCCCATCGCCAACCTCGGCCACCGCGGCATCGAGAAGGCGGGCACGCTGGTCCGCACCTGGCTCCAGCGCACCGACACGCCCGAGCGGGACCTGCCGCAGGCCGCCCTGCTGATGGAGAAGGCCGGCACCGGCGGCGCCCTGTTCCGCAACCTCTACCGCGACTTCCTCGGCGAGTGCGCCGACCTGATCGACAGCGGCCACCTGCGCACCGGCCACGCGCTGTACACCGAGGCGGCCGTGCTGTGGACGGAGGTGGCGGCGCTGATCACGAAGGCCGGTGAGTCGGGCGACGCGCAGTGCCTCGACCGGGCCGGCTCGCTCCTCGGCGAGCTCGCACGCATCGAGCGCGAGGCCATGCGGGCGCTGAGCCGCCTGGGGAGTGCGGCCCGGGTGTGATCCGGTCCGGACGGCCTTCGTCAAGGTCCGACCCCGCCCTTCAGGGGCGCAGCCCCCTGCGGCGGGCGGCCGATCTGCTCGCCGCGAGGACCACGGTCGACGCCCAGACCAGGGCGAAGGCGGCCAGCTCGGCGGTGGCGTGCAGATCGGGGCTGACCAGCAGCAGGCCGGCCGACAGCGCCAGCAGCACCGACAGCACGGCGAGCGGCACCCGCACGGCGACGCCCAGGGCGCGGTCCAGCAGCCGGCCGGGGCCGCGCCGCATGGTGCGCATGGCGCGGTCGAGCCGGTCGTCCGCCCGCAGTCCGTCCTCGATCTCCACCAGGATCCGCAGCTCCCGGCGGGAGAGCCCGGGCCCGTCCACAGCCGTCACCTCCGGTCCCCCGGGTGTGCGGCTGCCCGGCCCGGGCGTTCCGTAACACCGGCCGGGCGGCCGGGGCCGCGGTTGGTCCGCCCGGCCCCCGCGGTGGGGCCGTTGGGCCCTGGCCGCGCGGCCGCGGGGCCGGGATCCTGGTCGGCGGTATGCGCCGGCTGGGAGCGGAAGGGCCTGGGAATGGGCGAGTTGGTCACGGTGAGGGCGTTCGAGGGGCTGACCGGCGAGGTCCTGGCCGAGGCACGGGCCCGGGTGGCCGCCGCGGCGGCGGCTCCGGGGGTCGGGACGCTGGTGGAGGCCCTGCGGGTCCGGTTCGCCGCCGTGGCCGGGGGCGTGCTGGCGCAGGTGAACGCCGAGGTGGACGGCCGGCGGATCCGCGTCCAGGAGGCCGCGGCCGGGCTGGGCGACTCGCTCGACCGGGTGAGCGACGCGCTGCGCGGCAGGATCAGGGCCGTCACCGGGGCCTGGGCCCCGCGCCCCTGGCCGGGCCACCGCCCGGCGGCCCCCGGCGGTCCGGACGGCGGGACGGTCCGCGAGCTGCGGGTGGCCCGGCGCAAGGCGCCCTCGCTGGTCTGGTGCTCGCCGGAGGCCGCCGCCCGGACCATGGACGCGATGGACTACGACATCCACCTGTTCACCGATCCGGCCACCGAGACCGACGCCGTGGTCTACCGGGTCGGGCCGACCGGCTACCGCCTGGCCCGTACCGTCCCCGCCGGTCCGGCCGGCCGCCGGACCTCGCCGATCACCCTCAGCCCGTACGGCGCGCCCCGGCTGACGGAGGCGCAGGCCGTGGACCGGCTGGCGGGCGCGGAGCTGCCGTTCCTGTTCTTCGCGCACCCGGTCAGCGGGCGGGGCCGGGTGCTCTACCGCCGCTTCGACGGCCGGCTCGGGCTGATCGGCGGGCACACCTGACGGGCCCCGCGCGCACCGCGCCCCCGCCGGGCGGTCGCTCGGCGGGGGCGGCGGGGTGCGTGCGGGGAACGGCGGATCACATGTTGATCATGTGCCCGGCGAGGCCGTGGATGGCCTCCTTGACCGCCTCGCCCAGGGTCGGGTGGGCGTGCACGTTGCGGGCGACCTCGTGGACGGTCAGGTCCCACTGCTGGGCCAGCGTCAGCTCCGGCAGCAGCTCGGTGACCTCGGGGCCGATCAGGTGGGCACCGAGCAGCTCGCCGTACTTGTTGTCGCTGATGACCTTGACGAAGCCGATCGGGTGGCCGAGGCCGTGCGCCTTGCCGTTGGCGGTGAACGGGAACTTGGCGACCTTGATGTCGTACCCCAGCTCGCGGGCCTGCGCCTCGGTGTAGCCGAAGGAGGCGATCTGCGGCTGGCAGTAGGTGGCGCGCGGGATCATGGCGAAGTCGACCTCCAGGGTCTCCGCCCCGCCGATGGTCTCGGCGGCGATCACGGCCATCGTCTCGGCGGCGTGCGCGAGCATCAGCTTGGCGGTCACGTCGCCGATCGCGAAGATGTGCTCGACGCTGGTGCGGCCGCGGCCGTCCACCGCGATGGCGTTGCGGTCGGTGAGCTTGACCCCGGTGTTCTCCAGGCCGTAGCCGTTGACCCGCGGGGCGAAGCCGATCGCCTGGAGCACCTTGTCGGCCTCCAGCACCTGCTGCTGCCCGTCCTTGGTGACGGTGACCCGGACCTTGGCGTTCGGGTCGCTGTCGTCGATCGACTCGACCCGGGTGGAGGTCAGCACCTCGATGCCCAGCTTGCGGTACTGCTTGGCGAGTTCGGTGGAGACCTCGACGTCCTCCAGCGGCACCATCCGGTCCAGGAACTCGACGATGGTGACCTTCACGCCGTAGTTGTGCAGCACGTAGGCGAACTCGACGCCGATCGCGCCGGCGCCCGCGATGACGATGCTCTCCGGCAGCTCCTCGGTGAGGATCTGCTCCTCGTAGGTGACCACGCGCTCGCTCAGGCTGGTGCCGGGCAGCAGCCGGGTGGTGGCACCGGCGGCGATGACGCAGTGGTCGAAGGTGACCACCTCGAAGCCGCCGCCGCTCAGCGCCACCTGGAGGGTGTGGTCGTCGACGAAGGTGCCCCAACCGTCGTACTCGGTGATGCCGTTCTTCTTCATCAGGTAGTGGACGCCCTTGACCCGGCCGTCGGCCACCGAGCGGCTGCGCCGGAAGGCCTCGCCGAAGTCGAAGGTCACCTGGCCCTCGACCTTGATGCCGAAGGTCTTGGCCTCCTTGGTGAAGATGTGGGCGAGCTCGGCGTTGCGCAGCAGGGCCTTGGAGGGGATGCAGCCGACGTTGAGGCAGACGCCGCCCCAGTACTTGGCCTCGATGACCGCGACCTTCAGGCCCAGCTGGGCCGAGCGGACGGCGGCGGTGTAGCCGCCGGGGCCCGCGCCGAGGACGACGACGTCGTAGTGCGTGCTCATGTTGCTGACTCCTCCGAGGGTGTCACGGTGTCGTGATCTCGGTCCCATGGTGTCAGGACCGGGCCCGACGCACCCACCGGGTCTCGGCGGATGCGCTCCGGGCGGCACCGTACCGGCCCGCGGCCGGATTTGTCAGTGGTCTCCGCTACGGTGACCGCACCCGCGGCCACCAGGGGCGATGACGGAGGGAGGTCCCGCGTGGAGCGGTCCAGGAGGGAGCGGTCGGGTACGGCGGTCGGGTGGGCCCGCCGGCTCGGAGCGGTGGGCCCACCCGGGCGTCAGGCCGTCACGCCGTGCGAGCGGTCACCGTTCGTGCGGCCGGTCCCAGTCGCGCCGGCGCCGGGCGCCGCCTTGGCGGCCGGGCGCTCGGCCGGGACGGGCCGGTGCAGCGAGGAGAGGTCCCAGGCGTAGGTGCCGACGGCGTTCGCGATCACGTCGATGTTGACGTCGAAGGCGCCCATGTCGATGTTGCCCAGGTCGTCGCAGGCCTTGTGGTAGCACGGGTCGTACGCGAGGCCGGCCTTGCCGCCGTAACGGGCCTCCTGCTCGGGGGACTTGACCTTCTCGGCACCGGTGTCGGTGCCGCCGGCCGGGATGCCCGCGTCGATGAACGGGCCGTAGTCGGAGCGGCCGTCGAAGGCGGTCGGGTCGTGCGGCAGGCCCCGGCCGTCCAGGTAGCCGTTGATGTCCCGCTCCAGCTGCGCCGAGCCCTCGGGGCCCGCCTCGCCGCCGAGGCTGCCGGAGCCGTTGTAGACGAACTGCGCGTAGTTGGGGGATGCGATCATGTCGAAGTTGAGGTAGAGGCTGATCCGCTTCTTCTCCGCGTCGGAGAGGGAGTTCACGTACGTCTCGGAGCCCTTGAGGCTGAACTCCTCGGCCGACCACCAGGCGAACCGGACCTTGTTCTTCACCGGGTGCGCGCTGAGGTGCCTCGCGACCTCCAGGATGCCCGCCGAGCCGGAGCCGTTGTCGTTGATGCCCGGCCCCTCGGGGACGGAGTCCAGGTGCGCGCCGACCATCACGGTGTGCTCCGGGTCGCCGCCGCGGGTCTCGGCGAGGACGTTCCAGGTCCTGCGCGGCTCCATGAAGGTGCGGATGTCCAGGGTCACCCGGACGGGCCCGGCGGCGGCCTCCGCGGCCAGGGCCTCGCCCGCGGCCCGGGTGATCCCGCCGGTCGGGATCCTCCCGGCCGCCGGGTCGCTGAGCGTCCCGTTCAGGTTCCCCTCGGTGTTGTTGTAGACGATCGCCCCGGTCGCGCCCACGGCGGCCGCGGCGGCCTGCTTCTCGGCGAAGCTGCACCCGCCGCGCCGGATCAGCGCGATCTTCCCGGTGAAGCCGCCCGCCGGGTAGTCGGCGGGCGTGCACCCGGTGGTGGCGCTGACCGGAGCGACCGCCAGGTCCGCGGTCAGGCCCCCTTCCGGGCCGCTCACCGAGTAGGTCATGGCGATCACCGGCACCGACTCGGCGTTCGGGGAGAGCACGTCCAGTCGCTCGGAGCGGGCCTCGAAGAAGGTGTAGACGAACTCCTGCTTGGACACCTTGAGCCCGGCCCGCCGGGCCTGCTCGTAGATGTGGTCCACGGACTGGTCGTGCCCCTTCGAACCGGCCACCCGGGTACCGCCGTTGCGGTCCGCGATCAGCTGGAGCGCGGCCAGCGTGGCCCGGGCGTCGCGGGCGGTGCTCGCCTCGACCAGCCGGGAGGCCAGCTTGGCGCCCTTGCGCGCCGGGTCCGGGTCGGCCGAGGCGGTGCCCGCACCGGCCAGCAGCAGCGGGGTGACCAGAGCGGCGACGGTCAGGGCGGCGCC
>NZ_JBEXJK010000394.1:0-7578 GCF_040609095.1 Kitasatospora sp. NPDC004799 | reverse complement strand
GGGAGCCGCCCGGCGACGGCGAGCAGCGCGGCGCTGGCGGCGGCGCCGGCGCCGAAGCAGCCGACGATCCAGCCGTAGCCGGACGGGCCCCAGCCGCGTTCGGCGTTGAGCAGCACCAGGCCGACGCTGAGGGTGCCGGTGAGACCGAGTTCGCAGACGGCCCCGGCCGCGACCAGCGGGCCGATCAGGCGGTGGCGGCGGATGTAGCGCAGCCCGTCGAAGAGCTCGGCACGCGCGGAGCCGGGCCGGGACGGGGTGCTCTCCGAGGCGCTGTCGGACGGTGCTTCGAGCGGGCTGATCCGGACGGAGAACAGCAGCGGCAGGGAGAGCGCGAAGAGCACGCCGGCGGTGGCGAAGGCGGCGGCCGGACCGCCCAGGCCCATGGCCAGGCCACCGAGCGGAGGCCCGGCGATCTGGCCGACCCGCATCGACAGCGAGCGCAGGCCGGTGACCCGGGCCAGCTGGTCCGGGCCGGTGATCCGGGGCGGCAGCGCCCCGACGGCGGGCACGAACACGGCGTCCACGGCGCCGAAGACGAGCGCCACCGCGACCAGCAGCCAGAGCGCGGGCGTGGTCAGCGCGATGGCGGCGGCCATCGCGAGGATGAGCAGGCAGCGCACGGCGTCGCTGCCGAGGACCACCCGGCGCGGGTCGAGCCGGTCGGCCAGCACCCCGCCGCCGAGCATCAGCAGGGCGCGCGGGGCGGCGCCGGCGGCCAGCACCAGGCCGACCTCGGTGGGGCCGGCGGACCGCTGGGCGGACCAGCCGAGGGCGGCGAAGTACACGCTGTCGCCGATCAGCGAGGCGGTGTGGGCGGTGAGCCAGCGCAGCACGTTGCCGTCGCGGTGGGCGGGCGGCGCGGGCGTGCGGGCGGGGAGGGTCGGTTCCGCGAGGGACATCGGGACTCCGGCGATCGGGGACACGGCGGTGCCGGTGTCAGGGGCGGAAGGGGAACCCGTACAGGTGGACGGAGACGTGCTCGCGGCCCGCGGTGTCACCGGCCGCCCGGGCGGCCTTGCCGCGCTCCCGCCAGCGTCGGGAGAGGGCCTGCAACTCCCCCTCCATCTCGGCGAGTTCGGCCGCGGTGAGATCGAGCAGCCATTCCGAGCTGAAGGCCGCGTCGGCCCACTCCCGGCCCCAGGCGGCCCGTTGGCCGAAGTAGGCGCGGTACTGGGCGGACCGGGAGTCGATCAGTCCGTCGACCACCGTGTTGACGGCGGCCGCGGCCTCGGGCGTGCCGTCGAGGTCGGACTCGCGGAAGCCCCAGCCCTCCTCGGAGGCGACCTGCCACCACCGCTCCCGGCCGTCGCTGCTCCGCCCGTCGGCCTCGGTCACGAACCCTTGCTCGGCCAGCTTGCGCAGGTGGTAGCTGACCAGGGACGGCGCCTGGTCGACCTGCTCGGCGAGCTGTGACGCGGTCGCGCTCCCGGCCGCGTAGAGCAGGCGGTAGAGCTGCACCCGCAGTGGGTTGGTGAACGCCTTCAGACGGGACAGGTCGGTGATCCGGCCGGGCCGGGGCTTCTCGGGCATGCGTCGACGATAGATCCGAAGGGAAAATTGCGCAATAAAAATTTCAGATCTTCGGGCGGGCCGTCAGGGCGGTGTGCCGGGACGTCGGAGCTCCTACCCCCGGGTAGTGAGGACCTCGTCGACGAGTGCTGACAGGGGGGCGCTCATCGGCAGGCGGGTCATCCGGCGGCGTTCGAGGTAGCGGTCGACGAGGCGGGCGTAGGAGAGGGAGACGCGGGAGTAGCGGTCGTAGACGAGGGTGGGGAGGTCGGTCGCGTCGCGGAAGCGGGCGGTCAGGCGGAGGAAGGTGTGGTGGATGGCGGTGCGGCGGCGCGCCGTCTCGGGGGCGGGACGGGTGGGGCGGACGCCGAAGTTGGTGACCTCCTTCACGCCTATGCCGTACTGGTCCTTGGAGATGTCCATCCCGAGGGTCTGGGCCACGGCGGCGGCGAGGAAGGCCGCGCGGTCGTGGTCGTCGTAGGGGAGGCGGTAGTAGTAGGCGATCAGGTGCAGGACGGGCAGCGTCTCGGCGGCGTACGTGCGCAGGATGCTCGCGCGCAGGGCGTCCGGCTCGCGGACGTACGCCTGGATCGCGTCGAGGCCCTCCGGTGGCGCCAGGCCCGGTGCGGCGGCGGACCACTTCTCGTGGAACTGGACGCGCGCGCTGAACAGCGTCTCCCGGTGGGCCTCGGCGAGCCAGCGCGGGTCGCGGTCGCCGCCGAGGGCCTTCACCCGGTCGAGCACCTCGGCCAGGCTCTCGCCGCCGAGGCGGTGGACGCCGTTCGCCACGTCCTGGGGCGGGACGACGATGTCGTCCAGGACCGCCAGCAGGGCCACCGCCTTGGCGAGCGCGTGCCACAGCGGGTCGGGGCGGTAGCCGGCCAGCCACAGGGTGAGCCACTGCACGGAGTCGCGGACGATGTGGCGGTGCACCTCGTCGAGGGAGCGGTCGCCCTTGCGCGTGCAGATCAGCTCGGCCGGGCGCGCCGCGGACAGCCAGGCGGCGTACGCCCGGCCCGGCCCCCTCTCGCGGTACGCCCGGTCGGTGGCGTCGAGCAGGGCGAGCCGGTCGCGGCGGCACTCGGCCTCGACCGCCAGCAGGTGCGCCGGGTCGACGGCCCCGGGGGCGGTCGCCGGGAGGAAGCGGGCGAGTCCCTCCAGGTGGGGGTCCAGCGTCCGCGCGGCGGCGAACAGCTCCGTCTCGGCCAGGTGGAACTCCAGCACCGGTCGGTCCTCCTGGTCGAGCGCGGATTCAGCGCGGGGTGACGGACATGGGCAGGGCGTCGGGACGGATCTGGGCGTCCGCGACGGCCCGGACCCGGTGCCCGGGTGCCGGGTGCAGGTGCCAGCGCGTGGTGACGGCGGCGAGCACGGCGAGCATCTCGGCCCACGCGAAGCCGTCGCCGACGCATCTGCGGTTGCCGGCGCCGAAGGGCAGGTAGGCGCCGCGCGGCAGGCTCTTCTCGGGACGGTCCAGCCACCGGTCGGGGTCGAAGCGCAGCGGGTCCGGGAAGAGGACGGGGTCGCGGTGCAGGGTCGCGGCGCTGTAGACCACCTCGGCTCCGCGCGGGAGTTCGTGGCGTCCGATGCGCACGGGTTCCAGGGCGCGCCGTCCCATGAACCAGAGCGGCTGGTGGAGGCGGAGCACCTCCTGGACGAACCGCGCGGTGTACGGCAGGGCGGCCGGGGTGGCGGCGTCCGGTCCGGCGGCCTCGGCCTCGGCGTGGATCCGCTCCGCGGTCGCCGGATCGCGGGCGAGCACGTGCAGCGCCCAGGACAGGGTGGTGGCCGTGGTCTCGACTCCGGCGACCAGCAGGGTGAGGATCTCGTCGCACGCCGCCTCGTCCGACATGCCGGGCCCGTCCGGCCTGCGGGGCCCGTCCGACGTGCCGGGCTCGTCCGACGTGCTGCCCTCGGCCGCGAGCAGCAGCGTGAGGACGCCGTCGCCGGACGGGTGGCGGCGTGCCTCCCGGACCGCCGATTCGGCGAGCCGGCGCAGCGAGGCGGCCGAGGCCAGGAACCGCCGCCGTCCCGGGGTCGGCAGTTCGGCGAGGGCCGGCGGCAGGATGGTGGCGCGGAGCACACCGTGCACCAGGACGCCGAGGTCGCTGCCGACGCGCGCGCCCAGGTCGTCGATGGCCCGCCCGGTTCCGGGCTCCCCGGCGGACGGGAAGAGGGTGGGCAGCAGCATCGCGACGGCCAGCTCGCGCATCTCCCGGTCCATCGCGATGGTCCGGCCCGGTCGCCAGCCTCCCACCCGCTCCCTCGCGACCGCCGTGAAGGTCGCGCTGTACCGGGCGATCCGTTCCCGGTGGAAGGCGGGCTGCAGGGCGCGCCGCTGCCGGAGGTGGAAGGGGCCGTCGGAGGTCGCCAGCCCGTTGCCCAGGTAGGGGCGGACGCGGTCGAACAGCATGCCCTTGCTGAACCGCCCGCTCTGCGCGACCAGCACCTCGTGCACCGCCTCGGGGGCGTTGAGCACGTAGAACGACCGGCGCCCGAGCCTCATCTCGACGATGTCGCCGCCGGCGCGCAGCCGCTGCAGGAAGACGGCGCGCCCGCGCGCCATCCCGAGCAGGTGCCCCAGCCCCGGCAGCCCGCCGGGTGCGAGCGGGACCGCGACCGTACCCGTGTCCGCGCCGTCCACGCCGCCCCCAGCCCTGTCCGAGTCCAGTCCAGTACGAACCACGCTAGCGAAGGCGACGGGCCGGGGAACACAGGTGTTTCAGTCGATCACCAGTGCCAAGGTTGTGATGCCGGTCTGGTGCCGGTCGCGGATCACCGACAGCGGACGGGAGACGCCGCTGGGCGGGCCGTCAGCGCAGGGTGACCTCGCGGGGGCCGGTGAAGGGCGCCAGGGACAGGACGGTCCTCGGGGTGCGCAGGGCGTCGTGCTCGGTGAACAGGCGGCGGACGGCGGGCAGGTCGACCGGGCCGACGGTCAGGTGGGCGACCTCGTCGTACGGGGCGTGCGGCGTGTTGGTGGAGCCGGTGCCCCAGGTGTCCCAGAGGAGGGTCTCGACCTTGTTCAGGGCGGCGAGGTCGAGCCGGGTGGAGTGGGCGACGAACCACTCGCCGTTGAGCGGGCCCTCCTCGGGCGGGTGGACGCCGAAGGAGCCGGCGGCGGCCCGGCCGGAGCGGATCGTGCGCCAGGCCCGGCCGGCCACCAGGAAGCGGTCGCGCGGGACGTCCATCGGGTCGAAGTCCACCCGCCAGGCGGCGGCGACCCTCGGGTCGGCCAGCTGCGGGTCGGCGAGCAGCCAGCCGCGCCGGTCGTCCCAGTACTCGGTGGCCACGTGGTCGCCGTGGAAGCCGTCCGGGCCGAGGTAGTCGGCGAAACCGCAGCGCAACCGGGCCGGGACGCCGACGTGGCGCAGGAAGGAGCAGTGCAGCAGCGCCAGGTCCCGGCAGACGCCGACGAAGCGGTCGGCGGGCGCCCGCGGATGGTGGAGCGGGGCCGGGTTCCGGTCGGTGATCAGGTGCAGGATGTCGTCGAGGTAGCGCGTCTCGGCGTCGTGGTGGAGCCGGTCCGCCGGGATGTGGTGGTGGAACAGCCGGCCTTCGAGGCGGTGGATGATCAGGTGGCGGGCGATCCGGGCGAGTTGGCTCGGGTCCTTGGGGAGATCGGCGTAGCGGGGGAGGTGGGGGCCGGGATCGGAGAAGACGCTCTGCCCGAGGTAGAAGGCGGGGAAGTCGGCGGAGGGCACGGGGAACTCCCATGGGGCTTCGGCCGCATGATCGGTGGCTGGGCCGCTGGTGCTCACCGTGGCAAATTTCGGGGGCGGTTGTCCAGAAGAGCCGGACGGGCACGGGTGGTTCGGCTGATCCGGGTGGTGCGGGTCGTCCGGGCGTTTCCGTGCGTCGGGACGTTTCAGCGGGACGGTTCAGCGGGACGGGGTGGGGACGCCGCCGCCGTCGACGTGCTCGACCCGGACGCCGGGCAGCGTGCGGCACCACGCCGTGGTGATCGGGGCGAGCCGGTCGGCGGGGAGCGGGGCGGGGCCGAGGCCGATCGGGAGGTGGAGGCGGCCGTCGGCGGTCCGGTACGGGTGGGGCCAGGCGTGCAACCGGGTGGCCCCGGCGTCCTCCAGCGCGGCCAGCAGGGCGCGGACGCGGCCCCGGACGAGGCCGAGTGACTCCTCGTCGGTGCTGACCACGGCCCAGGCGGCGTGCCGGCGGTGCAGCGGGGGAGCGGCGAGCAGGGCGGGCCACAGGGCCGCGGCGGCTTCGGCGCCCTCTGCGGCCTCGGTGGCCAGTTCCCAGGCGTGGTAGAGCTCCTCGGTGAGCAGGTCGCGGGTGTCGGCGCTGACCTGGGAGGTGCAACTGCGCACCGGCGCGGAGGGGGTGAGGACGGTCAGCGGGCCCGAGGGGCCGGGCACCGGGTCGGCGGAGAGGGCGACGGGCCGCCGCCAGTCCCAGCCCGCCCAGGTCCCGGCGAAGCGCCGGAACAGCTCCTCCTCGGGAGCGCCGGGCGCGTCCAGGACGGTCCGGGCGGCCAGCACCGACCAGGCGAGCGAGGGCAGTTGGCCGAAAGGCGCGGAGTCCAGGCCGCGCGCCCGCGCCCAGGCCTTCACCTGGCGCGCCAGCCGGACGAAGCGCGCGTGCCGGTCGCCGAGCGCCGTCAGGATCGCCTCGGCATCCGTGACCGCGCTCAGTGCGACGGCCTCCGCCTCGCCGAGCTCCGCACGCCGGTCCACGGCCCGGGCCGGGTCGAGCGCGCCGGTGAAGACCACCACGAGGTCGACCGACAGGCCGTCGGCGGCCAGGCGCAGGCCCGGCACCCGGGCGCCGTGCACCTCGCGCAGCCCCCGGGCCTCCGGCAGCGCGGCCGCCACCCGGGCGCGGACGGCGGGCAGGTCGGCGGAACCGGGCAGTGCCGCCACCAGGTCCAGGTCGGCGCCGTCCAGCTGGCAGCCCAGCCGACGGGAGCCGACGGTGCGCACCACGCCCTCGGGCAGGGCCGCGGCGATGCGCCGGGCCAACGCCCTTGCGGCGGAGGCGTGTTGATCGGACTCCGGGGTCGGTGAGGTGATCGGCCGCTCGGGTACCGGGCGCACCTCGCCCGTTCCCAGCGAGACCACCGCGCGCGGGCGCATCGGCTCGCCGCCCCGCCGGGAGAGCACCACCAGCTCGCCGACCCGGGCGGAGGCCCCGGCGAGCCGGGCCGCGCAGTCGGCGGCCACGCGCTGCGGGTCGTCGCTGCGCCCGAGGGTCAGATGCGGGGTGAAGCCCTCGGCCCGGCCGCGGCAGCGGGGGAAGCGCCGCTCCAGCGCCTGCCGCAGCGCCGCCCAGGGGGCGGGGGAGCCGGCGGCCGGGTCCAGCCAGACGGTGGCGTCCTCGCGGTGCCCGAAGGTGTGCACGCCCTCCAGCCGCGCGGTGAACGGCGCCACCTCGGCGGCGGCCGCGCCCAGCAGCGGCAGGGCCCGGTCGAACTCGGCCTCCGGGACGAAGCCGAACAGCAGGTTGACGTGCGGGGGCCAGCGCCGCAGCTGCGGGTCGTACGCCTCGCGCAGGCGCTGGATCGGCGGCCGCAGCTCCTCGGGCGGCAGCCAGGCGACGGCGGTACGGGCGGTGGGCGCGGCGTCGAGGACGTCCGGGGTGCCGCCGTGGAGATCACGGAGGGCTTCGCCACCGAGGAGGAGGTCGACGGCCACGCCGTAGTGGTCGGAGGGCAGGAGCCCGTCCTCGGCCGGGCGGTCGCCGAGCAGGACGGCCGCGGTGGCGCGGGCGCCGTCGCCGCGGTGCAGCACCCGGTCCAGCCGGCCCGGGCGGCCGGTCAGCGAGGAGACCGCGGCGAGCGGGTTGGCCGTCGGGTCGAAGGTGGGGGTGTCGTCGGCCGGTCCGTGCACCTGGCTCCAGGCGTCCCGCAGGCCGAGCGCGGCGGCCGGGCCGGACGGGCCGGAGCGGCCGTCGTTGAAGTCCCCGAGCAGCAGCAGCTCACCCTCGATGCCCGCCAACCCCTCGGCCAGCCGGGCGAGTTCGGCCCGGCGGCGGTCGGCGCCGTCCGGCGAGTGGTCGCTGCTGAGGTGCACGGCGGCGACGGTCAGCGGCGCGCCGGCGGCCCGGACCGAG